>JABFSY010000306.1 GCA_013140395.1 Cyclobacteriaceae bacterium | reverse complement strand
TACTGTCACCATATGCCAGCTTGAAGAGTTCCTGGTAGTAGGGCAGTGCCTCCAGTTTTGTAATTAGCGCTGCCAAGTTTGGATCTCCATCTGTACCGCTGAAGCCCATTACCTTGTGATCTTGGATGGGCTGAGTGGTTTGATTTTCCAATGAGGTGGCTCGCTCGTCCCAAAAGAATTTTTGCTCAATCGCAAAACGGCCATTCACCAGTCGCATCGAGTGCATTCCTGTAACTCCATTTACTCCGGTGCTGGCTATTTTATCATCTCCAAAGGCAAACTCTCGCTTGTGGCAACTGCTGCAACTGATGGTGTTATCTTTTGATAAGTTTTTGTCATAAAACAAAACCCGGCCTAAGGTGGCGCCTGAGTTAGTGATAGGGTTGGTGGTGGTGTTATCCTTTACAATGTAGGCGGGCTTTGTCTGCGCGGCATAGTTGCTCAGATTGGCTGGGTCTATCGTAGCAACAAACGTAGATTTGATGGCTGTATACTGTTCAACCGTGGCTGTATTTTCTTTTGAGCAAGATGCCATTACAACGGCACAAAGAATGAAAATCGAAAAGGGCTTTAGCATGGTAACGTTAGTTTTTGAATCATCTCTTTAGATTTCAAAAAAAGGAAATAGTTTAACGCGATAGCGTGTTTTTGTTCGATTTCTTATTGTCGTTCGGGATTTTCGGCTGAGGCGAATCCAAGTTTGTCATGCAAATGTCGCCTAAATGACGGCCTAAAAATTTAGTGGTACTTTTGAATGCCCCTAGCTTTGCATGCAAAAAACACTCAAAGAAATGACTGCTACCTGGCTTCGTGATGGAAGACTAACGAAGGGACTTACCCAAAAAGAACTCTCCGAACGATCGCACATCAGCATGCGCTCCATCCAACGTATTGAAAACGGTGAGCTTGTTCCGCGCAGCCACACGTTAAAAACATTGGCTGAAATTCTCGGACTCTCTTTTGAAGACTTTATGAAGTCTACACAAGAACAAGATTTTGCCATTCCTCAGGTGGAACCACATAAGCTTACGCGGCCGCAGCGGATGGTGCTCTCTGTTGGTATCTGCCTGATTATTTTGATGCTCAGCTTGGCCTATGTTGCACAATCGCCCAACTTTCCTGAGACCACTTTCGAGTTATTGATTTTCTTGAGCACGGCACTTGCGCTGATTACGATTGTCCTTTTTTTCCTATGGCGTAAAAACGCCTGACCTCACACTCGGATTACAAATTTTTATGATTGGTATTATTATTCAATTGGCTTTATCATGGCTATTAGTTTGGCTTTTCGACAAAAGCAATCTTTCGGTGTTAGGGTTGATGCCCACCAGAGAAAGGTTGCAGCACTTTGCAATCTTTTTATTCATAGCGGCTGCTTTTAGTACTTCCGGGTTTGGGCTTAAAATGTGGATCGCTCAACAAAGTTGGCAGCTAAATCCCGAATGGACTTCATCTCTTATTGCTGATGGCATATGGTTCAACATCAAATCAGTTTTGTATGAAGAGCTGATTTTTTGCGGAGCCTTGTTCTACATTCTGATCAAAAAACTTGGCGCCAAAAAAGCCATTTGGATTTCGTCAACGGCCTTTGGCATGTACCATTGGTTTTCGCAAGGTTCATTGGGAAATCCTATGAGTATGCTGATAACGTTTGTGGTTACTGGAGCGATGGGTCTGGTTTTGGCCTACGGCTACACTAAAACTCAATCACTCTATGTCCCCATTGCTATTCACTTTGGTTGGAATGTGGTTCAACAAGTTGTATTCTCCAATGGACCGATAGGCAAACGATTATTAATTGAAGTTTTGCCTCAACCTGAAGTAACCGTTTCATACTTCAGTTTTTTCTTTATGCAGTTATTTCCGATTGTCGGGGTGTTGGTGGTGTGTGCCTTTGTGATACGGTGTTTAAAGTCCTAAGTATAGGATGATCTTTTACACCACACGGCACTAGTTCTCACTTATACCTCTTCCCTTTCTTCACCACCATTTTCACATCTTGAAGCAAATCAATATGTCGAAGTACATCACCTTTTACGGCTATGATGTCGGCATACTTGCCTTCGCTTACGGTGCCAAAATCTTTGTCAACGCCCATCGCCACCGATGGCCAATAAGTCGCAGCGCGAATGGTGTACATCGGATCAAAACCAAACTTGTTCACCCAAACATCCAATTCATTCCACGTGCTCTGACTATGAAACTTCATGGGGATGCCACTATCGGTTCCGATTAGCAAAACTACCCCAGCTTCTTTCAGTTGCTTCACTTTGCGTTCCAGGGTTGGCTTGCGGATGGGGTTCAGTTGAAAGTAACTTAACTGTCCGGGTTTGGCGATGGATTGTTTGATGTCTTTGATAATCGAGTCGGGCAAGTCCAGGTGCCAGGTCGTATTATCGAGGTGTTCGGGGTTGTCGCGCACATTTTCAAAGTTGTAGAGCCCCTCTACGGTGGGCGTCCAAAAAAGTGGACCAAGACTCATTTTTGCGGTGCGCTCTTTAATCATCGCCATGATGTCATCCGGATATTCTGGTGCCGCTGCCAAACCGGTGTGCTCAAAACAATCTACCCCTGCTTTCATGCCTCTGCGGATTTCTTCGGGACGATGCGAGTGACCTACCACTTTCAGTTTGTTTTTGTGTGCTTCGTCTACTACGGCCATCACTTCGTCCATGGTCATGTCGTCTTGATCAATAAGTTTGATACAATTCACTCCCGCTTTCGCCAGTTGCTGCACTTTGGCTCGCGCATCGGCTACGCCATTCACACCCCACCGAAAGGATTCAGTGCCGGGATAGGGTGCATGTTGTATAAATGGGCCGCTCATATACATCGTGGGGCCTGGTAGTTCTCCTTTGTTAATTCTATCACGCACCGACAAACTGGCTTCCAATGGACCACCTAAATCTCGCGCGCTTGTCACTCCCCCCATTAGTAATTGATGGGCGGATGCGGGCATGATAATATCTTTTGCTGACTTCAAATATTTTCTATCCCAGTGTGTGTAGTTGCTATGTCCATTGATGTAAAGGTGCACGTGCATGTCCCACAGGCCGGGCATCACGCTCATGCCTTCGGTGGAGATGACCTCCGCGTCTTTGGGTATGTCGATGTTGCCCACTGTGCCAATGGCTTTGATGCGCTCGCCTTCAATAATGATGACGGAATTCAAAAGTGGCTTGCCTCCGTAGCCATCGATGAGCGTGCCGCCCACCAGGGCTTTGGTTTGAGCGTGTGAAAAAAACGGCAGCGCGAGCAAGAGGAGGAACAACTTTCTCATGACAGTAGGTGAGTTTAGGAGGAAAGAAAGGTAGCGAAAAAAGTTTGCGAACACCAGCAACTAAGAAAAGCCTTTGACAAGTGCCTGCGCACTAGAGCTGCTACATTAGTACCGAGCGAAACTGGTCGGGTTTTTTTAGGATTTGTGCTATTCCATTGCTCACCGAAAGTAGCGGCTGCTGATCAATATGGACAGGTAATTGAAAGGTTTTATGTAGGCGCTCAGCAAGACCTTTGAGTTTTGCGTGGCCACCCGTTATGAACAACCCATTTTTATAAATATCCCCCGCCAACTCAGGTGGGCAGATTTCTAGTGTTTGCTGAATGCAGTTTAGAATCAACCCAAAGGGCCGCTCAAGCACACGGCACAAATCAACCTCGTTGATCCAACGTGTGGTAGGAATTCCTTCTCGCAAGTCTTTCCCTTTCACGTGAAGGCCTTGTTTGGCGGAAGCCAGGGGCTGAAAAAAGCATCCGAGTTGTCTCTTCACAAACTCGGCTGTTTTCAGTCCGATAGCAAGATGGTGTTCACGTCTGAAGTAGTGCTGAATTTCTTCGTCAAGGGCATCGCCTGCGGTGCGCACTGACGTAGATACAGCTACGCCTGAAAGAGATATCACTACAATTTCCGTAATGCCTCCACCGATGTCAACAATTAGCTTCCCTTCTGGTTCTTGTATGTTCATTCCCATTGCTGCTGCGATGGGTTCATAAACAAGATGTGTCTGCCGTGCCGAGAATTGGTCGAGTGTATCTCGCAAGGCACGTTGCTCTACGGCCGTGGTGTCTAAGGGAACTCCCGAGACTAAATAATTAAAGCGCCTTAGCATTGAGGGGCGGCTTATCTTCGCCACCATCTCCCACACCATCTTTTTTGCCGAAACACCATCGGAGATCACCCCGCCATGCAGGGGGCGAATAGAATGTAGATACGCATGGGTTTTCTCGAACATTTGATAAGCCTGTTCGCCAACGGCTTTCACCTTTTGAGTATTGCTATCCACTGCAATAACGGATGGCTCACTCAACAATAAGTGAGTTTGATCGCGCAGGAGCGTGTTCGTGTTGCCGAGATCTATCGCCAGATCTTGTGTTTTTGAAAATAACATTGTGAGGTAAAGCTAGCTAAATCAGTATACCACTAAGACAAAAATTGTAAATTTTATGAATTATTCCCATGCGATCAGATCTGCCAAAGGCAACATCGCGTTCGTTCAAGCAGCTTGAAATAATGTGCTAGTTTGTTTGCATCATTTTATTGCCTTCCCCACCGGACCCTCATCTCCCGTCATCTCCCAATTGCCGAACCAAGTAGGGATGCAACCAACGGCATCGACTTTCAGTCAATCCATAAACCATGAACCTCACCAACCCTAAAGTCGATTGGCTTTTTAACAAGACTACGCCCCGGCAAGAGGAATACAAAGCACTGCGCACGCTGTGCTCAATTGCGGGCTGGTCGAAGAATTGAAATGGGGCTGCCCGCGAGCTCTTCGAATCTTCTAGTCGTATATTCGTTATATGAATACAGATTCCATCATACAAGCCTCTATTGATTTTATTGATTCTAAACTGTCGGCTTTGTCAGATGATTGCAAAAAGGACTTTGCAAAGAGGCTTCGGCTCAAGTCGCAACCGGCAAATACCACATTAGTGAAAGAAGGCGAATTTTCTGATAAGCTGTTTTTCATCTATGCGGGCAGTGTACGCGCCTACTATGTAAAAGACGCTAAAAACATAACTGATTGGTTTGGATTCGAAAATGATTTTATCTGTGCCATCAATAGTTATTTTCTTAATATTCCCAGTCCCCATTATATTGAAACCATAGAACCAGCCACGCTACTAATCATTAATCGCCAGGACGTAAACTATTTATGCGACACCTATCACGATTTCGACCGCTTCGGCCGACTGGCTGTCACTCAAACCATGCTACAATTGCAACAACGCGTTGTCTCTCTCCAATTTGAATCAGCGCAACAGAGGTATGAAAATTTAACAAAATTACGACCTGATATCACGCAACGTGTTCCTCTCGGTCACATCGCTTCGTACCTAGGCATGACACTAGAAACGCTTAGCCGTGCTCGGCAACCCAAAAAATCGAATTTGATTTAAATC
>JABFSY010000316.1 GCA_013140395.1 Cyclobacteriaceae bacterium | reverse complement strand
CATAGAACCTTGACCCAACTACTCCTGCAAATTCATTGAATAGTTTCTGCCACCTGGCAGGGATCAGTTTTTTGACTCGTTCTTTTTTTGATTCATCCTCTGCTTCGATTGGCTGAATGACATCGGGGGTAGTATCCTCCTGAGACAATTGTTGTAGCCCGGAATTTTTTATCTGGTCTTGGAAGATGGCCATGTTCTCTGGGCTATTTCTAAAATCAACCATTAATAGTTTTCCGCCCGGTTTTAGTACCCGTTTTACTTCACTTAAAAAGGTATCAACATTTCCATACCCGTGAGAAGATTCCACATTGAGAACCACATCGATGCTGTTACTCGCCAACGGAATTTTTTCGGCACTTCCTTGTACAAATGTTAATCCAGGCACGTGGTGTATCTTATTCGCCAAGTCTACTGCACTAGCCGCTATGTCAAGGCCCGTATAACTGGCCGGCTTGAAATAGGATGCTACATGCTTGGCGCCACCGCCTCGTCCACTTCCAATTTCCAACACATGCTTGCCTGCCAGGTCGGTTTTTGCAGCGAGGTAGTGATACATTTGAAGAGAGTATTTTTGAATTTTGGGATCGTTGGGCAAATCCAAACCGGGTTCGCTGCTAGTAGGCGTATAGCCATAGTTCATAAAATGCCAGTCTTCCGCAGGAATGTTTTTAGCGAGCAGTTCGTAGGTCACTTTCGCATTGAAGCGTTTAAACCAGGCAAATCGTTTGAAGATCTGGATGATAAATTTAATCATGGGTGAATAGGTTTCGGCTCAAGGTAGCAAGAAAAAGGAGAATGGATTTTTCCTTTTTTTAGCTGGTCGAGTTGTGTGTTAACTGGGAATTATTAGTTCTTTTTGAGTCCGTTAACCAACATATCAGACAACTGCTGTCCGAGTTCAGTAGGGTCGATGTCGCTTTTGGGATCATACCACATCGGCATCCAGTTCAAAGATGAGAACAGTGTCATCACTGCTAATTTTTTGTCGATGGATTCCTTAAACTCGCCCGTGCGGATTCCATCTTCAATCATCGACTTGAAGCGATTGATGTAGTTAATGCGAAGTAGCAGAAAATCACGAAGAAAGGGCTGACTCAGATGCCGATGCTCATTCATAAAAACGGCTGAGGCCGTAAGATCTTTAGCCATGACTTGAATGTGACCAATGATGCCTTTTCTAAGTCTTTCTGTAGCCGTCAACTTTTGTTTTTCAACTTCTTCCAGCGATTTTCTGAATTCCGTTGCCATGTCAAAGCATAAGCTTTGCAGGATTTCTTCTTTTGATTTAATGTGCGAATAAAGACTGGCTGCTTCAATGCCTAATTTTTGAGCCAGGTCGCGCATAGAAGAAGCCGCATACCCTTTTTCTCTAAACAGCTTAGCCGCGCTGCGTATGACCTGTTCTTTTCTGGTTAAGTTAGCTACCGTCTCCATGAGATCCTTAGTATAGGTACGACAAAGGTAATTTATAATTAGCTTTGATTGTACAAAGTTGCTCAAAATGAATTATAGCTCACTTCGCGAATTTTTCTATAAACTTTACAACATCTGCTTGCTGATGATGTTTTTGCCTATCGGCACGTTTCTGGTCATCTACTACTTGCTTTTGACGAACCAGATTTCACCCTCTATTCAGAGTGAACAGGTTGAACAGATTATTTTGATAGTATTTCCTATCCTGGCGGTACTTGACCTAACGATTGTTCACTTGGTGGTGCGCAGAAAATTTTCGCTGTTAAACAGAGAGATTAGCCTGGGAGTACGCCTGGAAAAATATTTTTCAGTTGCCGTGATACGCCTTTCAGCAATCGTAGCAACTTCCTTGTTTATGGCGGCCGGTTTGTTTTTGACCGGCAGTGAGTGGTTTGCCATATTCTTTCTAGTGCTGGTAATTTGGCTAGCCTTTCAATGGCCAACGCCCCGAAGGGTAAGCAAAGACTTGAAGTTGCGTGGTGATGAAGAGCAGATGGTTTTGACGAAGGGGGAAGCATTTAAATAGAATAAGAAATCTCCTCGCTTTGCCTTGGAGATTCCTCATTCCACGATTGTAAGAGACTTAGCTTACTACTCTTCTGGGCTTAGTTGGTTTACAGCGTGATACCGAACGTAAACGCGTTCAACTGAGGAGCTTTGTCTTTTACGAAAAGATCGTTAAGGTCGTAGTTGAAGAAGAGATCCGTTCCTCTAAATCCAAACTGCAGTCGTGCACCATAGCGTATGTTGTTAAGATAGTAAGGGTCATGATGGCGTTCGACCTTTTCATCTCCATTTTGTACATATACTTGTTTGGTGTAGCTGTCAATTCGATAGCCAACATAAGGCCCTAGTCCCATGCGGAAACCTCTTGACATTCGACCACTGAAGAGACCTGGTTTTTTGCTATTGCCCCCAAAATCGATCACAGGCACCATTGAGAAGTTCACATATACCACCGTCAGCTTACTCTTTTTAAAATCGAAATCGCGGGTATCGAAACTGAAATACGCCTGTGTATCATCTTTGGTCAAAAGCGTTTTGTCGTTTTGAAACTTGAAGTTATACCAACTGACACCACCTCCCCATTCTAAGAAAAGTTTACTAGCAATGCGTGTGCGTTGAATGGAGTTTAACCCTACATACCAACTTCCCCAAGGACGAACGGTGTAGACGCTGTTTGCGTCAGCGGGAAATTTCCCACCTTCCAGAAAATTGTTGGTGCCGAGGTCGATGTTGAAAGAACTGTAGGTTCTTCGTCCCGACCTGTTGCGCGAACGGAAGCTTACGTAGTTGTTGCTGCGATCACGATCGTTGTAGGAACGGCCTCTGCTGCTTTCACGATAACGCCTTCTATCTTCTTCGGAAGGCCATTCTTCCACCGACTCAATTTGACTTCCGGAAGTGGTCGCTTCGGTGACCGTGTCTTTAAGGTAAACCGAGGAGGGTTGTGCCATTTGCGTGGAGTCCCTCTTTTCAAGTTTAGCAATCATATCTGTCATCAATGATTGAAAGTTATAATGTTTCAATGTCTCCAAGTCTTTCTTGTCTTGTATGGCAAAAATCACTTTGCTGGATTCACCTACTTTGATCACCACCGTATCGGCCTTTTTTTGTGCGGTTGCAAAAAAGCTGCAAGCCACGAACAGAACATTTGTTACTAGTATTTTTCTCATGAAAGTCTTTTTTAATTGAGGATATTTTTTTCTTGATCTTGTTTATGGTTGGAAGCAAAAAGCCGGTTTGCAAAATCGGCCAGGTTGATTCCGCTTTCTCCATTTTTTAGTTCTTTGGCTTTAATGAAGAATTTCTTTAGCCCACTATTTTTTTCTTCCGTTTGTGCTGTCACGACTGTTTCGATGGGGGCAAGAGTGAACTCAAGGACAATTGGCTTTTCAGTTTGCGTAACAGTCACAGTCGGTGTGGTAGACTCAATGTTCACCTCGTTTGCTGTGAGTTCTACAGGCTCTGCGGATGCCGTTAGTATAACTGTTGGTTCACTTTCTACTTCAGTGACTTGTGATTCAACCCGTTTCGTTTGCGTCAGCGCGGTTCGGTGTATTTTAGTTGTTGCTTTTTTCTCTTCAACTTTTGCCTTCTGCTTTTCGGTTTCAATTGGAACTATTTGCACGGGTTCTATTGTTTGAACAATACTCGAGTTACTATTCAAATTGTTGTCGCGTGTTGTCCAATAAAGAGCAGTAAGCAAACAACCCATTAGCAACAATGCAGCTGCAAGACGCCAAACAACCAATGGGCTATTTTTTTTTACCAAATTGGCTTCGATGCTCGTCCAAACGTTCTGTGACGGAGAAAACACGTGGTGCTCCAGCTTGTTTTTGAAAAGTTCGTCTAACCTGTTTTCCATACTAATTAATTTTTTGTGACAGCTGCCGTTCAGCTTCTACTAATCTCTTCTGCAAAAGTGCCCGTGCACGGCTTAGTTGCGATTTAGATGTATTTTCACTGATGCCTAGTTGATCCGCAATTTCCTGGTGTGAATAACCGTCAATCGCGTAAAGGTTGAACACCACCCGGTAGCCTGTAGGCAAATCGCCAATCATCTTCAGCAAATCTTCAGCTTCCAGTTCGTTTTCTGCTTTGCTATAGTCAGGCTCATGATCGGCTGCCGCGATGTCCATTTCCAGGTACATGTTTTTGCTCTTGCGCAAATAACTCAACGATTCATTTACCATGACGCGCCTGATCCAGCCTTCAAAGCTTCCCTCATTTTTGTACTGATCGATCCGTTCAAAAATTTTGGTAAAGGCCATCACAAGCACATCCTCTGCTTCCATTTTATCTTTGATGTACCGGCAACAAAGGGTGTACATTTTCCCTGAAAAAAAAGTGTAGAGAGCATGCTGCGCTTCGCGATTTTGCCGTTTGCAGCCTTCTATCCAATCTTTTTCCTTCGCCCGGTAAATCTGTAGAGTCATTTAGCAAATTCAGTAACAAGATGCTTATACGCGCAAAGGGGTTGCATGGATTTATAAATAAATACGCATTTGACTGAATCTGACCAGGGAGATTCCGCCTTAATCGCTCGGAAGAGCGATTTTTTGCCAGTCAGAGGATTTCAGACTTTCACAAAAATCTTCCGTTTATACATCTGCCAGAGGATGACCAAAAAGAAAAGAATGAGTGTTAGGGCAAAAGCCAATGAGGCATTCATTGGAGTGAGCCAGCTGGCATACATATTTTGATAGAGGTAGGACCATAAGGATAGTTCGCTGTCTCCTTCTCCGATTTTGATGCCCGATAACAACTTTACCAAAAAGCCTGATGCGACAAAAACAAAAATTGCGTTCATGCCATAGTAGATAAAAGGTGTTGACCACTTTTTAATTCCTTGCACATCGATCAACCAATAACAAGCCGCTAGAAATTGCATGGCGATACCACCTGTGTACAGAACGTAGCTGCTGGTCCACAATGCTTTGTTGATCGGAAAGATTAATCCCCATGCCAGTCCTGTCACAATTAAAGCAGCTCCGGTAAAAAACAGCCAGGTTACTTTCTCGGCAGGCTGATCAAATCGTGAGAAAAGTTGTCCGGCTAACATTCCAATAAGCCCGGTGGCTATGGCAGGGATGGTACTTACGATACCTTCGGGGTCCCACGTTTTACTTTGCGACCATAGGTGGCCTTCCAGCAGCAACCGATCCAGCCACGCACCAATGTTTGTTTCGGGTTCGAGGTTCGCGTCACCGATGCCGGGTACAGGAATCATCGTCATCAAAATGAAATAACCGACCAGCAGCATCAAGGCCAATCGAAACTGCGTCAGCCAATTGGTCTTCAAATAAATGATGGCGCAAAAGAAAAAGACGATGCTGATGCGCTGCAATACTCCGGGAATCCGCACGGTTGAAAAATCAAATTTTGGTACGATTGCCAGTAGCATTCCCAACAAAAAAATGATAGCCGTTC
>JABFSY010000005.1 GCA_013140395.1 Cyclobacteriaceae bacterium | reverse complement strand
CACAATGTGCTGTCAATTCATTGCTATTTGTATGTGGGCTGATTGTCGCTTGTGTAATTTTAGCAAACCTCTTTCGCTACTTAGAAAGAGTAATGGCTACGAAAATCCGCGTGGACTTGGTGAAAAATATCCGCATGGATATTTTTAGTAAAGTAACCCAACTGCACATAGGTTATTTTAATAATGAACGAAAGGGTGATTTGATTTCCCGCTTTACAAATGATGTAAATGAAGTAGAGGGGGCTGTGATGAATAGTTTAAAGGCCGTGCTAAAGGAGCCGATCACTATCGTAGTTTACTTCTATGTGTTGTTCACCATTTCGCCACAGCTTACATTGTTCACATTACTTGTTTTGCCTCTTACAGGCGGAGTATTGGCTGAGATTATCAAAAGATTAAAAAAACAGGCTACCCAAAGTCAGGAATCGCTGGGACGTATACTCACCATCTTGGATGAAACATTTAGTGGCATGCGCGTGATCAAGGCGTTTAATGCACGCAAGTTTGTGATTGATCGAATTGAAAAAGAAAGTGGTTTCTACCGGGCAACCAGTAAATCGATGGCCTATAAAAACGAGTTGGCTTCACCCGTCTCAGAAATTTTAGGGGTGCTGATCATTGCGGGCATCATTTTCTTTGGAGGCAACATGGTACTTAGCGATGATGCGACTCTTAAGTCGTCCGCCTTTATGACTTTTTTAGCGGTGTTTGCCATGATCATTCAGCCAGCCAAGAATTTTTCGAACGGGATCACCTCCCTTCAACGGGGTACAGCTTCGGCCTCTCGAATTTTTTCGATTATTGACCTGCAACCTGTGATTCGAAGCAAGCCAAATGCAATCGAACTCGAATCTTTTGAGAAGTCAATTGAGTTTAAGAACGTAAGTTTAGCATATGATACTGAGCATGTCTTACAAAATATTGATTTGACTATTGAAAAGGGAAAAACAATCGCTTTGGTTGGGCCTTCGGGAGGCGGAAAGTCCACGCTGGCTGATTTGGTGCCACGATTTTATGATCCCACACAGGGTGAATTGCTGCTCGATGGAAAGTCACTAATGGATTATGAATTAGAATCCCTTCGAAAGCAAATTGGAGTGGTAACCCAGGAATCGATCTTATTCAACGACACCATTTTCAATAACATTGCGTTTGGTATGCCCAACGTCAATGAAGAGAAAGTCATTCAGGCGGCAAAAATTGCCAACGCCCATGATTTTATCATGCAGACAGAGAATGGGTACCAGACATTTATTGGGGAACGTGGCTCTAAACTTTCCGGTGGGCAGCGCCAGCGATTGAGTATTGCCAGGGCCGTGTTGAAAAACCCACCTATTTTGATTCTAGATGAAGCAACATCCGCCCTGGATTCAGAATCGGAAAAGCTAGTACAAGAAGCGTTATTCAATCTGATGAAAAATCGCACTTCTATCGTGATTGCCCATCGACTCAGCACGATCCAGCATGCCGATGAAATTGTAGTGATCCAGGAGGGTAGGGTGGCGGAACGGGGAACACACGAACAATTAAGTGCTCAAAATGGGCTCTATAAAAAGCTGGTAGACATTCAAAAAACAGTATAGAACAGGCAATATTGCCAAAGGCAAGTAAGGTTTTCTTGCTTATTCAACTTTTGCGACAATTGAAAAAGGCTAGTTTTGTGTTCTTAAGCTACCAGCAATGAACAAACGAAGATTGATTTTCCTTTCCGTATTTGGAGGTTACCATTTGATGACGCTCTTGTTTACGGTATTTATGGAGACGCAAAAGAATGATCTGTCATTATTATACAGTTTGTTCGGCAAAATTACATTGTTCAAATACGGTGCTTTTTTTGGATTGGTGCTATTTGCAGTGGAAGCAGTTTGGACCTGGCGCGATGCCAAGAATGCAGAAAAAGAGAAAGAGGCTATGCGCCATGAAAACAATGTGCTGAAAGCTAAAGTTTATGACCTTAGCAAAGGAAGTTCAGCCCCTTCCAAATAAGATATAGACCCAATGTCTGGTTTTCAAACTATTATCGCCACTGAATTAAATGAGGCCGCAGCTCTGCTAGCCAAGTTCTTGTCCGAGCCTGCTCATCTGCTAAAAATAGAAGAAGCCTCGATTGCGATAGTCAATTCAATTAAAGGAGGGGGAAAAGTTATTTCGTGTGGCAATGGAGGTTCGCATTGCGATGCAATGCATTTTGCCGAAGAACTGACCGGAAAATATAGAGAGCCTAGAAAGGCAATTCCTGCAATTTGTATTTCTGATCCCAGTCATATTTCATGTGTGAGTAATGACTATGGTTATGAATTTGTTTTCTCTCGCTATTTAGAAGCATTAGGCAATAAAGGAGACGTGCTGCTGGGCATCAGCACCAGTGGAAATTCCGCCAATATTATCCGGGCCGCACAAACAGCGAAGGAGAAAGGAATGACAGTGATTATTCTTTCCGGAAAGGACGGTGGTAAGCTTGCGCCACTGGCAGATATTGAATTACGCGTTCCACATTTTGGATATGCAGATCGCATTCAGGAGATACACATCAAGATCATTCACATTTTGATGTTGCTGATTGAAAAACAACTAGCTTAGTTTTTTTTGCGGGGTTGCCTTTCCAAGGCACGATCTGTGTTTTCTGCCTTTTTTCTATCACTTCTTGTTTATTGGGTTTTGTCAGTAAATATCTAAATTCGCATACGCAAGTTTTTTAAGTATGGAGCGGGAAAAGCTTTTAAAGAAAACGATAGAAGGGTTAACGAATCTATCTGACCCTAAACTTCTGGAGGCATCTAACTTCGTTGATTTCTTGTTAGGTCAACTGGAAAACCGAATTCTTACTGAGGGTATTCAAAATAGGATTGCCGGTTCAAAGTCTTTTTCGTTCTTAGAAGAAGAGAAGACCATCTACCAAATCACAGACCTTAAAGAAAGATATAAGTGAAAAAAGGGGATATTATTTTGATATCCTTTCCATTTATCAATTTGACTGGTTCGATAAACAATAGTCTAATTAAATTATTCAAGCTTAAAAATTAGACGAATGGTCTCAAAAACCTTTGGTAGCGCAGTGCATGGTGTGGACGCAAGAACGATCACCGTTGAGGTGAACGTAACCCAAGGCAAGCAATTCCACATGAGTGGCTTGCCTGATACGGCCGTCAAGGAAAGTGAACATCGTGTAGAGAGTTCGATGAAAAGCCTTGGCTATTTTATGCCTCGCAATAAGGTAGTAGTAAATCTCGCGCCAGCCGATATTCGCAAGGAAGGCTCTGCCTACGATTTGCCTATTGCACTTTGTATTCTTTCTGCGTCTGGCCAGATCACTACCGATCAACTGGAAAAATATGTGATTATGGGCGAGCTTTCGCTCGATGGAGAATTGCGCCCCATCAAAGGGGTGTTGCCCATTGCCATTCAATCGCGCAAAGAAAATTTTAAGGGATTTATTTTGCCGAAGACCAATGCGCGAGAAGCAGCTATTGTCAATAACCTGGAAGTAATTGGCGTAGAGACATTGCAAGAAGCCATTGATTTTATCATTGGCAAAAAAGTAATAGAGCCGCTCGTAGTAGACACGAGAGACGTCTTTCAAAGTAAGCTCAATAGTTACGATTCGGATTTTAAAGATGTACAAGGCCAGGAGAACATAAAACGAGCACTGGAAATTGCAGCTGCCGGTGGCCATAACGCGATTATGATTGGCCCACCGGGAGCAGGTAAAACCATGTTGGCTAAACGGCTACCTACCATTCTTCCTCCACTCACGCTCAATGAAGCACTAGAGACAACCAAGATTCACTCAGTGGCTGGACGCATTGGAGCCGATTCTACTTTACTCACTACACGTCCTTTCCGCTCGCCTCATCACACTATTTCGGATGTAGCTTTAGTTGGTGGAGGTGGTAATCCTCAACCGGGAGAAATTTCACTGTCGCACAATGGTGTTTTGTTTTTGGATGAGTTGCCGGAATTTAAGCGCACGGTATTGGAGGTAATGCGACAGCCCATGGAAGATCGAAAGGTGACCATCTCCCGTGCGAAAGTTTCCATCGAATATCCTGCCAATTTTATGTTGGTGGCCAGTATGAATCCTTGCCCGTGTGGGTATTACAATCACCCCGAAAAGGAATGTGTATGTGGGCCGGGTGTAGTGCAACGCTATTTGAGTAAAGTGAGTGGGCCGCTGCTCGATCGAATTGATTTACACGTTGAAGTGGTGCCTGTCAGCTTCGATCAGATGACAGCTCTTCGCAAAAATGAAACAAGCGAAGAAATCCGTGTGCGCGTGGTGAAGGCGCGGGAGATACAAACCGAACGCTTTAAAGGCCAAAAAGAGATTTATTGCAACGCCATGATGCCTTCTAACATGGTGAAAGAAATTTGTGTGATCACCGATGCAGGGCGCACTTTATTGAAAACCGCCATGGAGCGCCTAGGACTTTCAGCCCGTGCCTACGATCGAATTCTCAAAGTCTCTCGCACCATTGCCGATTTGGCCGGGACTGAAGAGATAAAGATTGAACATTTGGCTGAGGCAATTCAATACCGCAGTTTGGATAGGGAAGGTTGGGCGGGGTGATGCAATAACTTTCAAAAACTCGGGAAAAATTACAACAGAAGGATTTACAAACAAATACCAAAACAAACTGTTACCAAGGCTGTACTTTTGCTGAGATTTAACAGTTGGCTAATGCGTGCTGGATATAATTTTTGTAGAGTTTTTCTATTCCTGGTTTTTTTCGGTTGCTCAATGGTTGCATTTGGTCAATCCCTTGCCAACTACACTATAAGCCGCAGCACTGGAAACGTCTATTCCTCCATTATTGGCACTGGTAATGCTTTTGCCAGTTGGCGATATTCAGGGACATTTAGCGAAGATGATAACCGAAGTGACCTTACTGACATAGGGTTTGACTTTTGGTACAATGGACAGCGTTATACGCAGTTTTCGGTTTCCACGAACGGATATATTGATTTTTCATCGTCTGTGAATGACGGTGGTCCACAATGTAATGCTTATGGTTATTGCAATACCTTTTTTTCCGCCTCGACCAGTGGCACTTGGCTTGCGCTTGCCCCGTTTTATGACGATATGACTACAAAAAGTGGTTCTGATCCATTGGGAACCAGCATCAAATATCAGGTTTCAGGCTCGGCACCGTTTCGAACACTGACGGTGGAGTGGGACGGAATGGCGGTTTATCAAAACACTTCACCTGATCTAAATTTTCAAGTCAAGATTTATGAAACCACTGGCGTAATTGAATTTAACTACGAGACGATGAACCGTGGCACGGTAAATTTCTCGTACACCTTGGGCATTAACTCAACTGCCCTTGGCAATCCCCCAACGGCAAGTCAGCTGAGAACACAGCAAACAGAGAACTCGACCAGCTTTAGCAACACCGTGCAAAACAACCTTTCAGCGATGCCGTTAGCGTTCTCCCGAATTCAATT
>JABFSY010000412.1 GCA_013140395.1 Cyclobacteriaceae bacterium | reverse complement strand
CTTTTAAACTTTAATTAGATTTCAATATGGCAAAGGAAAATTTTGACCGCTCGAAACCGCACGTAAACATTGGTACTATTGGTCACGTTGACCACGGTAAAACCACTCTTACAGCGGCAATTACACAAGTACTTTCTAAAAAAGGGCTTGCTGCAGTTCGTGACTTCTCTTCAATCGACAATGCTCCTGAAGAAAAGGAAAGAGGTATCACCATCAACACATCTCACGTTGAATACGCAACTGACAAAAGACACTACGCTCACGTAGACTGTCCAGGTCACGCTGACTATGTGAAAAACATGGTTACTGGTGCTGCACAGATGGATGGAGCTATTCTTGTAGTAGCCGCTACTGACGGTCCTATGCCACAGACTCGCGAGCATATTCTTTTGGCTCGTCAGGTAGGTGTGCCTGCGCTTGTTGTATTTATGAACAAAGTTGACTTGGTTGACGATGGTGAATTGCTTGACCTAGTTGAAATGGAAGTTCGCGAATTGATGTCGTCATATAGCTTCCCTGGCGATACAATGCCTGTGATCCGTGGCTCTGCATTAGGTGCATTGAACGGTGAAGCAAAATGGGTTGCAAAAGTAGAGGAGTTGATGGATGCTGTGGATAACTTCATTCCTATTCCAATTCGTTTGATCGATAAAGATTTCTTGATGCCAGTTGAAGACGTGTTCTCAATCACTGGTCGTGGTACTGTTGCTACTGGTCGTATCGAGCGTGGTATCATCAAAACTGGTGATCCAGTTCAAATCCTTGGAATGGGTGCCGAAAACTTGACTTCTACCATCACAGGTGTGGAAATGTTCCGCAAAATCCTTGATAGAGGTGAAGCTGGTGACAACGTAGGTTTGTTGTTGCGTGGTATTGAAAAGGAGCAAATCTGCCGTGGTATGGTTATTTGCAAGCCAAATTCAGTAACTCCTCATGCTAAATTCAAGGCTGAAGTATACGTGTTGTCTAAAGAAGAAGGTGGTCGTCATACTCCTTTCTTTAATAAGTACCGTCCTCAGTTCTATTTCCGCACTACAGATGTTACAGGTGAGTGTATGCTTCCTGCCGGTGTAGAAATGGTAATGCCTGGTGACAACGTATCGATTGAAGTAACATTGATCAATAAGATTGCTATGGAGAAAGGTCTTCGTTTCGCTATCCGCGAAGGTGGCCGCACTGTAGGATCAGGTCAGGTGACTGAAATCTTAGACTAAGTCCTGATTGTCAAAATAGAAAATCGCTACTCCTTGAGGGGTAGCGATTTTTTTTTGCTCTTTTAGAATAGCACAAGCCTGCTTTGGTTAATGTCTTTTGGTCAAAAAGCGCTATTCCAGCTGCGGCAGAGATACAATTTGCTAATTAATTGATAATCAGTAGGAAGACGTTCCCCACATTTTTCTCAGAAACGTTTTTGTTTTGTGGCCTTTTCCCCTACATTTGCAGTCCTTTTGAATTTAGGGTGGGAAAGGATGGTTTAAAGGGAGTTTTTGAACAAAAGCAAACGGGGCGAAATACAGGGAGAGCAGAATTAATAAACGGGTGTAGCTCAATTGGTAGAGTAGCGGTCTCCAAAACCGTTGGCTGGGAGTTCGAGTCTCTCCACCCGTGCAAATGAAATAGAATGGAAAAACTTAAAAACTATATCATTGAATCATTTGACGAGATCAAAAACAAGGTCTCTTGGCCAAAATTCAACGAATTGCAGAGTAGTGCCATTTTAGTATTGGTCGCTTCGTTGATTTTCGCGTTGGTGATTGGACTTTTTGATTTGGGTTTTAATAACGCTTTGGCTTGGTTTTACAAAGAATTCTAAGACATGGCAGCAGCAGTAGGTGAGTTAAAATGGTATGTATTGCGGGTCGTCAGCGGCCAGGAGAAGAAAATAAAATCTTACCTCCAAACGGAAATAGAGCGTTCAAAATTGACCAGCTTTATTCCAGAAGTGCTGATACCTTCTGAGAAGGTGTATGAAATGAGAAACGGCAAAAAGCGCGTGAGAGAAAGAAATTTCTTTCCAGGCTACGTGCTGGTTTCTGCGGACTTATCAAATGGAGAGGCATATCATACAGTTAATAATATACCTGGTGTGATTGGTTTCTTGGGAAATAACGGTTCAAGTGCAACTAACAAAGAGCCCGTAGCTCTTCGTCAGTCAGAGGTGAATCGGATTTTAGGTAAGGTTGATGAGATCGATCAATTTGAAGTAAAATTGGAGACTCCGTTTATTAAGGGAGAAAGCGTGAAAGTGATGGATGGTCCTTTTAGCGGTTTTACCGGAACGGTGGAAGAGATTTTTGAGGATAAGAAAAAATTGAATGTAATGGTGAAGATATTTGGACGTAACACACCAGTAGAACTCAGTTACATGCAAGTGGAGAAGTTAGAGTAATAATAGAACGAATACAATTACAGCGGTATGGCAAAAGTAGTATTAGGTTATTTGAAATTGCAGGTGAAAGGTGGCGCAGCTAACCCAGCACCTCCTATTGGTCCAGCGCTTGGTTCCAAAGGTTTGAATATCATGGATTTTTGCAAGCAGTTCAACGCTCGCTCGCAAGATAAACCAGGACAAGTTCTCCCTGTATTGATCACTATCTATAACGATAAGTCGTTCGACTTCGTGATTAAGACTCCCCCAGCGGCTGTATTAATTATGGAGGCCATCAAATTGCAGAAAGGATCCAAAGAGCCTAATCGTTCTAAAGTTGGTTCTATTTCTTGGGATCAAGTTAAGAAGATTGCTGAGCTTAAGATGCCGGATTTGAATGCATTCAAAGTTGATTCTGCGATGAAAATGATAGCAGGTACAGCGCGAAGCATGGGAGTTACAGTAAGTGGAGCAGCCCCTTGGGATAAATAAGTTAAAAGTTAAAATTATTAGGGCGAGCGACCAAAATCATTCAAACTAATAGCGATAACGGACAACGATTAACTAATAAAAAATGGCACGAATTTCAAAAAACAGAAAAGCAGTTCTCGCAAAGTATGATCCTGATAAGGTGTATACATTGGCGGAAGCTTCTAAAGTATTGAAGGATCTTACCTTCACTAAGTTTGATCCGTCTGTAGATGTAGATATCCGTTTGGGTATCGACCCTAAAAAATCAGACCAAATGGTGCGTGGTGTTGTTTCTCTTCCTCATGGATTGGGAAAAACCGTTCGCGTATTAGTGCTGTGCTCGCCTGACAAAGCGCAAGAGGCAAAAGATGCCGGTGCGGAACACGTTGGGTTAGACGATTATATTCAAAAAATTGAAGCCGGTTGGACGGACATTGATGTGATCATCACAATGCCTACCGTAATGGCTAAAGTAGGTAGACTAGGTAAAGTATTAGGTCCTCGCGGCCTTATGCCGAACCCGAAGTCAGGAACAGTTACCCTTGAAGTTGGAAAGGCAGTGAAGGATGTAAAAGCGGGTAAAGTTGACTTCAAAATTGACAAACAAGGAATCATTCATGCAAGTATAGGTAAGGCTTCCTTCAGCGCAGAAAAGATCAGAGACAATGCTGCTGAACTTATTAATACTGTAGTAAAGTTGAAGCCCGCTTCTTCGAAGGGAACATACCTACAAAGTATATCCCTGTCTTCCACGATGAGTCCGGGTATCAAAGTTGATTCAAGCTCTATTTAAAAAGGGTCTATAATATTAACGACAATGACCAAAGAAGAAAAAGGAATTATCATAGAACAGTTGGCTGAGAAGTTTTCTCAGAACAACCACTTCTATATTACCGATGCTTCTGGCTTAACAGTGGCTCAGATCAATGCATTCCGCAGATTGTGTTTTAAAGCAGGTGTGGAATATCGCGTATACAAAAACACATTGATCCGCAAAGCACTAGAAAGACAGAAAGGTAACTACGAAGAATTATTTGGAGTGCTCCACGGATTTTCAGGTGTCATCTTCTCAAAAGAGTCTGGCAATGCCCCCGCTAAAGTGATAAAGGAATATCGCTCAAAGATGGAAGGCAAGCCCGGTTTGAAAGGTGCGTCTGTAGAGTCTACCATATTTGTGGGCGAAGAACACTTAGATACACTCGTTAACTTGAAATCGAAGAACGAGCTAATCGGAGAAATTATTTCATTGCTACAATCTCCTGCCAAGAATGTGTTGTCTGCTTTATTGAGCGGCAAAAACACTGTGGCTGGTTTAGTAAAGGCATTGGAAGAAAGAAAACAATAACTGAATTCAAAATTTTAAACACTTACAATCATGGCTGACGTAAAAGCAATTGGCGACCAACTGGTAGAACTTACCGTTAAAGAAGTAAATGAATTAGCTTCTTATTTGAAAGAAACATATGGCATTGAGCCTGCTGCTGCTGCAGTTGTTGCTGGCCCTGCGGCTGGTGGTGCTGCTGGTGGCGCTGCTGCTGCTGAGAAAACTAACTTCGATGTAGTATTGAAATCTGCAGGTGCAAACAAACTACAAATCGTGAAGTTGGTGAAAGAGTTGACTGGTCTTGGCTTGAAAGAAGCAAAAGATTTAGTTGATGGAGCTCCAAAGACTATCAAAGAAGGCTTACCAAAAGACGAAGCAGAAAACTTGAAGAAACAACTTACTGAGGCGGGTGCTGAAGTAGAGTTGAAATAATTCTTGAGGGCGATCGGTACCGTCTGAAAGGTATTTCAGGCCCCATTCCTATGAAAATAGGGTTGGGGTTTGCCTGTTTATACTTGTACCCCAGTTAATTGGTTTTTTAAGTCTTATCCGGGAAAATTTTAAACTGTACGCACCTTGGCAAAGAAGACATCAAATAATAGGATTGATTTTTCATCAATCGAAAAAGTATTGGAGTATCCAGACTTTCTGGATATTCAACTTCAGTCGTTTAAAGACTTTTTGCAGATCGAAACAGCTGCCGAGAGAAGGCAGAATGAAGGTCTGTTTAAAGTATTCGCTGAGAACTTCCCTATCGCAGACTCGCGCGAGAACTTCGTGTTGGAGTTTGTGGATTATACCATCGACCCGCCAAAGTATGACGTGGACGAATGTATCGATCGTGGATTAACCTTCTCGGTGCCATTGAAGGCCAAGCTTCGTCTTACTTGTAATGACGAAGACAATGAAGATTTTCAAACCATTGAGCAAGAGGTTTTCTTGGGCAATATTCCGTACATGACGGAGAAAGGATCTTTTGTTATCAACGGTGCGGAGCGTGTGATTGTATCTCAACTCCACCGTTCACCAGGTGTGTTTTTCGCCATGAGTAAACACACCAACGGAACTAAACTATACTCAGCCAGGATTATCCCTTTCAAAGGTTCTTGGATTGAATTTGCTACAGACGTAAACGCGGTCATGTATGCATACATTGATCGAAAGAAGAAATTTCCAGTTACCACTTTACTTCGAGCAATCGGGTATGGAACTGACAAAGACATCCTTGATCTATTTGGATTGTCAGAAGAAGTGGAGGCGAACAAGCCTAACCTAAAAAAATCAGTTGACCGCAAACTAGCAGCTCGGGTGTTGAAAACCTGGACCGAAGATTTCGTGGATGAGGATACAGGTGAAGTTGTTTCTATCGACCGAAACGAAGTGTTGTTGGAGAGAGATCATATTCTCACAGCTGAAGATGTTGACACTATCATTGAGTCGGGTGTGAAGTCGGTAATTCTTCATCGCGTAGATGTGAATGTGGCCGATTACTACATCATCTTCAATACCCTAGCGAAAGACAATTCAAATTCAGAGAAAGAAGCGGTAGAGCAAATCTATCGTCAATTAAGAAATACAGAAGCTCCTGACGAACAAACTGCACGTGATATCATTCAGAGTTTATTCTTTAGTGAGAAGCGTTATGACTTAGGTGAGGTAGGTCGTTATAGGATCAACAAAAAACTAGGACTTGACCTAAGTTTCGATCAACGCGTATTAACGACTGAGGACATTATTCTCATCGTGAAATATTTGATTGGTTTGATTAACTCTAAAGCTGTGGTGGATGACATTGACCACTTGAGCAATAGACGGGTAAGAACAGTAGGTGAGCAATTGTATTCTCAATTTGGTGTAGGATTGGCACGTATGGCCAGAACCATCAAAGAAAGAATGAACGTTCGCGATAACGAAGATTTCAAGCCAGTTGACTTGATCAATGCGAGAACATTGAGCTCCGTGATCAATTCGTTCTTTGGAACAAACCAACTTTCACAGTTCATGGATCAAACGAATCCATTGGCTGAGATTACACACAAGAGAAGAATGTCGGCACTCGGGCCAGGAGGTCTGTCGCGTGAGCGTGCAGGTTTCGAGGTGCGAGATGTACACTATACTCACTATGGTCGTTTGTGTACCATTGAAACACCAGAGGGGCCAAATATTGGTTTGATTTCATCCCTTTGTGTTCACGCAAAAGTGAACAAGATGGGCTTTATCGAGACTCCATATCGCTCGGTTGAAAATGGTAAAGTAAAGGGCAAGGATGTCATTTTCTTGACTGCAGAAGAAGAAGATACTCATAACATCGCGCAGGCGAACGTGAAGATTAAAGCAGGTGGCGAACTTGAAAACGAGAAAGTGAAAGCTCGTTTCGAGGGAGATTTCCCAGTGGTGGATCCAAAAGAGATTCGCTATATGGACATTGCCCCTAACCAAATTGTGTCGATTGCTGCTTCGATGATTCCTTTCTTGGAACACGATGATGCTAACCGTGCTTTGATGGGTTCGAACATGCAACGTCAAGCAGTGCCATTGATGCGTGCCGAGGCACCCATCGTGGGAACAGGCTTGGAAGGAAGAATTGCGTTGGATTCAAGAGCCTTGATATTGGCGGATTCAAGTGGAACTGTTGAATTTGTAGATGCGAAGAAAATTGTCATTAAGTATGACGTTTCAGAAGACCAGCAAATGGTTCGCTTCGATGATGAGTATAAAACGTATAACCTGATAAAATTCAGAAGAACCAATCAGGATACGTGTATCAATTTGACCCCACTTGTTAAGAAAGGTGACAAGGTGTCAAAAGGCCAACCACTGTGTCAGGGATATGGAACAGCGAATGGGGAATTGGCATTAGGTAAAAACTTGTTAGTGGCTTACATGCCATGGCAAGGGTATAACTTCGAGGATGCGATTGTTATTTCAGAACGCGTTGTTCGAGATGATGTCTATACTTCTATTCACGTGGAGGAGTTTGAGTTGGAAGTTCGAGACACCAAGCGTGGTGAGGAGGAATTGACTTCTGAGATTCCAAATGTGAGCGAAGAGGCGATTAAGCATCTGGACGAGAATGGTATTATCAGAGTAGGCGCTGAAGTGAAAGAAGGCGATATCCTGATAGGCAAAATCACTCCAAAAGGAGAGACAGATCCAACACCAGAAGAGAAATTATTGAGAGCTATCTTTGGAGATAAGGCAGGTGACGTGAAGGATGCTTCAATGAAAGCACCGCCATCATTGAAAGGTGTTGTAATCGATACGAAGTTATTCTCTCGTCCTAAGAAAGATAAGGACGTACGTACCAAGTCTAAAAAGGAATTGGATGCGCTGAAGAACCGTTATAGCAAGAGCTTGACGGATCTTAAGAATGAGATGATTAAGAAGCTTACGCATCTATTGACTGGCAAAACCAGCCAGGGAGTAAAGCATAAGTTTGGAGACGAACTCATTAGCAAGGGAGTGAAGTTCACAAGCAAGGTGATTGAAAGCAATCTGTTCCCTGACAAGAACATCTATCGTGACGAAAGTAACTATAGCGTGCCAGAGGAAGTGAACTTGATTGTGGACATCAGCTTAGATGGTTGGACGACTGATGATGCAACCAATGACTCGGTTTCTGAATTAGTGAAAAACTATCTTAATAAACGTAACTCTATAGCAGGTACGTTTAAGAGAGAGCGATTTACATTGGAAGTCGGTGATGAGTTACCAACCGGTATCGTACAACTAGCCAAAGTTTACATCGCTAAAAAGCGTAAGCTTAAAGTGGGTGATAAAATGGCGGGTCGCCACGGTAACAAAGGCGTGGTTGCTCGTATTGTTCGTGAAGAAGACATGCCGTTCCTGGAAGATGGAACACCAGTAGACATTTGCTTGAATCCGCTGGGTGTACCTTCTCGTATGAATTTGGGTCAGATTTATGAAACTGTGTTGGCGTGGGCTGGAAAGAAATTGGGTCGCAGATATGCTACTCCGATTTTCGATGGTGCTTCGTTAGAGCAAGTTTCAGCAGAGTTGACAGAAGCTGGGTTGCCAGAGTTTGGCAGAACGTATTTGTACGATGGATTGACGGGCGACAAATTCGATCAACCTGTTACTGTAGGAATGGCGTACATGCTCAAGTTAGGTCACTTGGTGGATGATAAGATGCACGCACGTTCTATAGGACCTTATTCATTGATTACGCAACAACCATTGGGCGGTAAAGCTCAATTTGGTGGTCAGCGTTTCGGTGAAATGGAGGTATGGGCGATCGAAGCATTTGGTGCTTCTCATATCCTACAGGAAATTTTGACAATTAAATCAGATGACGTGATTGGTCGCGCTAAAGCATACGAAGCCATTGTAAAAGGCGAGAATATGCGCAAGCCGAATATACCAGAATCGTTTAACGTATTAGTACACGAATTGCGTGGTCTGGCATTAGAGATTACGATGGATTAAATAAAGTCGGGGAGTCCGAAAGTCAGTAAGCTAAGCTTTCGGACTTTCGGACTAATCAACTTTCGGACTTAAAAGTGAATTAGTTAACTGAAAACTCAACAAGCATGTCTTTCAGAAAAAATAAGAAGATCAACAACGATTTCTCAAAAATCACCATCAGTTTAGCTTCTCCGGAGTCAATTTTGGAAAGCTCGCATGGTGAGATCACACAACCTGAGACCATCAATTACAGAACGTATAAGCCAGAGATGGGCGGCTTGTTTTGTGAGCGTATTTTCGGTCCGGTGAAAGACTGGGAATGTCATTGCGGAAAGTATAAGCGTATTCGTTACAAGGGCATTATCTGCGACCGATGCGGTGTAGAGGTTACTGAGAAGAAGGTAAGGCGTGAGCGCATGGGGCACATCGAATTAGTGGTACCCGTTGCACACATCTGGTATTTCCGTTCCTTGCCAAATAAGATCGGTTACTTGTTGGGCTTACCAACGAAGAAGCTAGATCAAATTATCTACTATGAAAGATATGTGGTAATTGCTCCCGGAATAAAAGAGGAAGATGGTATCAATCGTCTTGATTTCTTGACTGAGGAAGAATACCTGGATATTGTAGACAAGCTTCCACGTGAGAATCAGTTATTGGATGATGCTGATCCGAAAAAGTTTATTGCTAAAATGGGTGCTGATGCACTAGAGATGTTATTGAGCCGTGTGAAGCTGGATGAACTTTCATACGAACTTCGTCATCAGGCTGCAACCGATACTTCTCAACAACGTAAAGCCGAGGCATTAAAGCGCTTGAAGGTGGTTGAAGCTTTCCGTGAAGCAAACACTCGCGTTGAAAATCGTCCGCAGTGGATGACCATTAAAATGGTTCCTGTAATTCCACCTGAGTTACGCCCTCTGGTGCCATTGGATGGTGGTCGTTTTGCAACTTCTGACTTGAATGATTTGTATAGACGTGTGATTATTCGCAACAATCGTCTAAAGAGATTGATAGATATCAAGGCGCCAGAAGTAATTCTTCGCAATGAGAAACGCATGCTTCAAGAGGCTGTCGATTCTTTGTTTGATAATTCGCGGAAAGTAAACGCTGTTCGTTCTGATGGAAACCGTGCGTTGAAGTCGTTGAGCGATATGCTCAAAGGTAAGCAAGGACGTTTCCGTCAAAACCTTTTAGGTAAGCGTGTTGACTATTCGGGTCGTTCTGTAATTGTTGTTGGTCCTGAATTGAAATTGCATGAGTGCGGTTTGCCAAAGGATATGGCAGCTGAACTATTTAAGCCATTTATTATTCGCAAGCTGATCGAAAGAGGTATTGTGAAGACAGTGAAGTCTGCCAAGAAAATTGTTGATAGAAAGGATCCGGTTGTTTGGGATATTTTGGAAAACGTATTGAAAGGACATCCTGTTCTTCTCAACCGTGCCCCAACCCTACATAGATTAGGTATACAAGCATTCCAGCCTAAGTTGATTGAAGGAAAAGCAATCCAATTGCATCCACTTGTTTGTACTGCATTTAACGCTGACTTTGATGGTGACCAGATGGCGGTACATATTCCACTAGGTCAGGAGGCTATTTTGGAAGCGTCTGTATTGATGCTTTCCTCTCATAACATCTTGAACCCTGCAAATGGTGCGCCTATTACCGTTCCTTCTCAGGACATGGTGTTGGGTCTATACTATTTGACGAAGGGAAGAAAAGGCGAAAAAGGAGAAGGCAAAACTTTCTATTCTGCCGAAGAGGTGGTGATTGCTTACAACGAAGGCAAGCTTTCGAAGCACGCCATCATCAAGGTAAAAGCTAACGTAAAAGATAAAAAGACTGGTGTTGTTACTAGAAAAATGATCGAAACCGTAACCGGTCGAGTGATTTTTAATCAAGTGATACCTGAGGAAGTTGGTTTCGTAGATGAGCTTTTGACAAAGAAGAAGCTTCAGACCATCATCGCAGACGTATTTAAGTATGCTGGTCAAGCTAAGACCGCTAAGTTCTTAGATGATATCAAAGAACTTGGTTTCCAAATGGCTTACCGTGGAGGTTTGTCAATGGGGTTAGGTGATGTGAAGGTGCCAGCGGAGAAAAAGAAGTTAGTTGAAGAAGCTCAGAAAGAAGTTGATTCTGTTTGGAATAACTACATGATGGGTCTGATTACCGACAACGAGCGTTACAATCAGGTAATCGATATTTGGACCCGAACCAACACGATGTTGACCAATACGCTGATGAAGCAATTGGAAGAAGATCAACAAGGATTCAACTCTATTTATATGATGATGCACTCTGGTGCACGTGGATCACGTGAGCAGATTCGTCAGTTGGGTGGAATGCGTGGATTGATGGCAAAGCCTCAAAAGAATTTGGCGGGTTCTGTTGGTTCAATCATTGAGAATCCAATCTTATCCAACTTTAAGGAAGGATTAGATGTGTTGGAGTATTTCATTTCTACACACGGTGCGCGTAAAGGTTTGGCCGACACAGCTTTGAAAACGGCTGATGCGGGTTACTTGACGCGTAGGTTGGTAGACGTTGCCAATGACTTGGTAATTACTGAAGATGATTGTGGTACACTCAGAGGCTTGAAGGTTTCAGCATTGAAAGACAATGAAGATATAGTAGAGCCATTGTCTGAACGTATTGTGGGTCGTGTGACAGTACACGATATCTATGATCCGCTCACGGAGAAATTAATTTGTGCGGGCAACGACGAAATCACAGACGAGATCGCGAAACAAATTGAGGAAACAAGTATTGAAGAAGTAGAGATACGCTCTATCCTTACTTGCGAAACAAAGTTTGGTGGTTGCGCAAAATGCTACGGCCGTAATTTGGCCACTGGCAAAATGGTACAAGAGGGTGAGGCAGTTGGTGTAATTGCAGCTCAGTCAATTGGTGAGCCTGGTACACAGCTCACACTTCGTACGTTCCACGTTGGAGGTACAGCCTCTAACATTGCGGTAGATGCAAACATCAAAGCAAAGTTCTCTGGAACAATTGAATTCGAAGCCATCCGTACCGTTGATACAACTGATAAGGATGAGAATAAAGTAAAAGTGGTGATGGGGCGTACTGGAGAGATACGCATTCTGGACGATGAGAAGCGTGTGTTGATTGCCAATAACGTTCCTTATGGTGCTTATTTGAAAATAAAGGATGGACAGAAAGTTGAAAAAGGTGCAGAGCTTTGCTACTGGGATCCTTACAACGCAGTTATCCTTTCCGAATTTGATGGAGAGATCGAGTATGAAGCCATCATTGAGGGTCTTACTTACAAAGAAGAGTCCGATGAACAGACCGGTCACCGCGAGAAAGTGATCACTGATACACGTGACAAGACGAAAAATCCGTCAGTCATTGTAAAAGGGAAGACCGACTCAAAAGGTTATAACATGCCGGTAGGAGCTCACTTGGCAGTTGATGCGGGCGAGAAAATCAAGGCTGGACAAGTAATGGCCAAGATTCCTCGTACGATGGGTAAGTCTCGCGACATTACTGGTGGTCTTCCACGTGTAACAGAATTGTTTGAAGCACGTAATCCTTCCAATCCAGCTGTTGTCAGTGAGATTGATGGAGTGGTGACATATGGTGGTATTAAGCGTGGGAATCGCGAAATATTCATCGAATCAAAAGATGGTGTACAAAAGCGCTACTTAGTTCCTTTGAGCAAGCACATTTTGGTGCAGGACAATGACTTTGTGAAAGCGGGTCAACCACTTTCTGACGGTGCGATTACACCTTCTGATATTTTGTCGATAAAAGGCCCGACTGCAGTGCAGGAGTATCTTGTAAATGAGATTCAAGAAGTATATCGCCTGCAGGGTGTGAAGATCAACGATAAACACATTGAGTGTATCGTTAGTCAAATGATGCAGAAAGTAGAGATTATTGATTCAGGAGATACGACTTTCTTGCCTGGCGAGTATGTTGATAAGTTTGAATTCCGTGAGGAGAACGACTTGATCTTGGATAAGAAAGTGGTGATGGATTCTGGCGACTCAACAAGGTTTAAAGTTGGACAGATTATTTCTCCACGTGAATTCCGTGATGAAAACTCTTCATTAAAGAGAAAAGATCAGCGCATCGTAGAAGTACGGGATGCGTTGTCAGCTGTGTCTCGTCCGACATTGCAAGGTATTACTCAGGCATCTTTGAAAACAGAAAGCTGGTTGTCAGCTGCGTCTTTCCAGGAGACTACCAAAGTATTGAGTGAGGCCGCCATCCGTGGTAAGGCTGATCAATTGATGGGCTTGAAGGAAAACGTGATTGTAGGACATTTGATCCCTGCAGGTACTGGACAACGCAGGTTCAACGACATGATTGTTGGGTCTGAAGAAGATTACCAGCGAATGGTCGATGCACCTGAACGGAAAGTGAAAGAGTTGCAAGACTAATTCTTCGAATTTGAAAATTTGAAGATGAAATAAATTGAAAATGTGCGGATGGTAAAACATTCGCACTTTTCATTTAAGCAGTACCCAAATTCTCTTTTTTTAATTGTTGAAGTACAGCTCAAATCAACCTTCAAATTTTCAAATCATTTAATTTTCAAATTGAACTATGGCAGACGAGAAAAACATCCCTCCCCAGAATCAGATCAACATCGAGCTATCCGAAGAGATTGCTGAAGGCATTTATTCAAATCTCGCAATGATTGCTCATTCCAATAGCGAATTTGTGATAGATTTCATTAGGCTAATGCCAGGTGTTCCAAAAGCAAAGGTCAAATCACGCATTGTGATTACCCCTGAACATGCGAAACGCCTATTGGCCGCCTTGAAGGATAACATTAGCAAATACGAAGCAACATTTGGCGCCATAAAGCAAACCAATGACCTTCCCACTTTCCCAATGAATTTTGGAGGTACAATGGGCGAAGCATAGTTGGTTTTTAGCTCTTTTTAGGGCTTCGAAATGGCCAAAAAATGCTCCTTCTGCAAAATTTCTTTACTCCAAAATTTTGCATCCTTCCAAATTTAAATACCTTTGCAGTCCTTATTTTTAAAGGTTTTAAAAGAAAACATAAATGCCTACCATTCAGCAACTTGTGAGAAAAGGACGGACAAAATTGACTTTTAAGTCAAAGTCTCCAGCCCTTGATTCATCGCCTCAGCGTAGGGGCGTGTGTACTCGTGTGTACACAACCACCCCAAAAAAGCCTAATTCTGCTATGAGAAAGGTTGCCCGTGTGCGCCTGACGAATCAGAAAGAAGTAAACGCTTACATCATGGGCGAAGGCCATAACCTTCAAGAACACTCTATCGTGCTAGTTCGCGGTGGTCGTGTGAAGGATCTGCCCGGAGTGAGATACCACATCGTGCGTGGAGCACTCGATACAGCAGGTGTCAATGGACGGAAGCAAAGTCGTTCGAAATATGGTGCAAAACGTCCTAAGGCAGGGGCAGCAGCTCCGGCAGCTAAGGGAGCACCGGCAAAAAAGAAATAAAGCATTCAAAATAGTTAGCCATGAGAAAGTCAAAACCAAAGAAAAGATACCTTCTTCCTGATCCTAAGTTCAACGATACCTTGGTAACCAAGTTTGTGAACTATATGATGAACGATGGCAAGAAAAGTATTGCCTACAATATCTTCTACGATGCGATTGAGCAAGTGGAGAAAAAAGCGGGCGGTGAAAATGGCCTAGAGGTATGGAAGCGTGCCATGAGCAATGTAACTCCAGGTGTAGAAGTGAAAAGCCGTAGGGTTGGTGGTGCTACTTTTCAAGTGCCTGTAGAAATTCGCCCTGAGCGCAAGATCAATTTGAGCATCAAATGGTTGATTGACTATGCGCGGGCTCGCGGTGAAAAAACGATGATGGATAGACTGGCGGGAGAAATCCTTGCTGCATCCAAAGGTGAAGGTGCTGCGATCAAGAAAAAAGACGATACGCACCGCATGGCAGAAGCGAACAAAGCATTCTCTCATTTTAGATTTTAATTAAATCCTCAATCATAACTCTTAATTCTAACATCTTTCATGGCAAGGGATTTAAAGTACACGAGAAACATAGGTATCGCAGCGCACATTGATGCTGGAAAAACTACGACTACTGAACGTATTCTATATTATGCTGGTGTAAACCACAAGATTGGCGAAGTGCATGATGGCGCGGCCACTATGGATTGGATGGCGCAAGAGCAAGAGCGTGGTATTACTATCACTTCGGCTGCAACAACCGTTTATTGGAAATACAAGGCAAACGACTACCACGTAAACATTATCGATACACCTGGTCACGTTGACTTTACAGTTGAAGTGAATCGTTCATTGCGTGTATTGGATGGTCTTGTTTTCTTGTTTAGCTCTGTTGACGGAGTAGAACCACAATCGGAAACGAACTGGCGCTTGGCTGATAATTACAAAGTGGCTCGTATCGGATTCGTAAATAAAATGGATCGTTCGGGTGCTGACTTCTTGGATGTTTGTAAGCAAGTGAAGGAGAAACTAGGTAGCAAAGCGGTTGCATTACAACTTCCAATTGGAGCAGAAGATAATTTTAGAGGTGTTGTAGACTTAGTGGGCAATAAGGGTATTATCTGGAATGAGCATGACAAAGGCATGACTTTCCAAGAAATTCCTATTCCTGAGGACATGGTTGAAGAGGCCAAAGAGTACCGCGAGAAACTATTGGAAGCAGTAGCTGAAGTAGATGAGACGTTGATCGAAAAATATTTTGTTGATCCTAATTCGATTTCTACTGCAGAAATATTGAAGGCATTGCGCGAGGCAACTATCAGCATGAAAATTGTGCCGATGGTGTGTGGTTCTTCTTTCAAAAACAAAGGAGTTCAAACCATGCTTGATTACGTGATGGAATTATTGCCGTCACCATTGGATAAAGATGAGATCATTGGAACAGATCCTGATACAGATTTGCCCGTTACCATCAGACCTGATGAGAAGGAGCCTTTTGTAGCCTTGGCTTTCAAAATTGCAACAGATCCATTCGTAGGCCGTTTGTGTTTCATTCGTGCTTACTCTGGCGTGCTGGAGTCTGGTTCTTATGTATACAATACACGGACAGAATCGAAAGAGAGAATTTCTCGCGTGTTCCAAATGCACGCCAATAAGCAAAACCAAATCGATAGACTTCCTGTGGGAGATATTGGTGCGGTAGTTGGTTTTAAGGATATTAAAACAGGCGATACCTTATGCGATGAAAAACGCAAGGTGATATTAGAGTCAATGGTATTCCCTGAGCCAGTTATCGGTTATGCTATTGAGCCTAAGAAGCAAGTGGATGCTGATAAATTGGGTATGGCTATCGCTAAGTTGGTTGAAGAAGATCCAACATTGCGCGTTAATACTGATCACGAAACAGGTCAGGTTATCCTTCGCGGAATGGGTGAATTACACTTAGAGATTATCATTGACCGCTTAAAACGCGAATTCAAAGTAGAGATCAACCAAGGCGCGCCTCAGGTTGCTTACAAAGAAGCGCTTACTAAGTCAGTTGAGCATAAGGAAGTATACAAGAAGCAGACCGGTGGTCGTGGTAAATTTGCCGATATCGTATTCGAAATCGGACCACGTGAACTGGGACCTGAGGATAAGCCAGGTCTTGAGTTTGAAAATGACATCGTAGGTGGTGTGATCCCTCGCGAATTCATTCCTGCTATTCAAAAAGGTTTTGAGCAGTCTATGGTGAATGGTCCGCTAGCTGGTTATCCAATTGACTCCATGAAAGTGAGATTGTACCACGGTTCTTTCCACGATGTTGACTCTGATTCATTGTCATTTGAATTAGCTGCTCGTATTGGATTCAAAGAGGCCGCTCGCAAATGTGCTCCTCAGTTGTTAGAACCAATCATGGGTGTGGAGGTAATTTCCCCAGATGAGTATACTGGTTCTGTAACAGGAGACTTAAACAGAAGAAGAGGTATCATGAAAGGAATGGATACCCGTGGTGGTGCTCAAGTAATTAAAGCGGATGTGCCATTGTCAGAGCTGTTTGGTTATGTTACTGACTTGAGAACAATCACTTCAGGTCGTGCATCGGCAAACTTAACATTCGCACACTACGCTCCAGTACCTAGGAACTTAGCAGAGAAAGTAATTGAACAAGTAAAAGGCGCTGTTGCCAAATAAATATCTAAAAGACGTTTAGATCATGAGCCAAAAAATCAGAATCAAATTAAAATCGTACGATCACAACTTGGTGGACAAGTCATCTGAGAAAATCGTGCGCGCGGTAAAAGCAACAGGTGCTGTCGTAAGCGGACCTATTCCCCTTCCTACAGAGAAAGAGAAGTTCACAGTACTTCGCTCGCCACACGTAAACAAGAAAGCGCGTGAGCAATTTCAATTGTGTACGTATAAGCGCGTAGTAGATATCTACTCAAGCAGTACTAAGACAATCGATGCGTTGATGAAACTGGAATTGCCGTCTGGTGTAGATGTTATCATCAAATAAGATTTATAAATATTTTATAAGAAACATCCTGATTAATCGTCAGGATGTTTTTTTTGTACCTAACAGCACGCTGAAATGGCCTTACTAGAGAAATCGCTAATTGTTAAGAAGTCCAAATTGCCAGGCGCGGGACGAGGGTTGTTTACAAAAATAGCAATTGCCAAGGGTACGCGTATTGTAGAATACAAGGGTAAGCTTGTGACATGGAAGGAAGTAGAGAAAATGGCAGATGACCGCAATGGTTATGTGTTTTTCTTTAATAGCAAGAACTGCATTGATGCCTGGCAAACGAAGAAATCAGTAGCCCATTTTGCAAATGATGCGATGGGTATAGCCAGAGTGGAGGGTGTCCGCAACAACTCCGAATATGTGACTGAAAAGAAGCGATGCTACATTGAGGCATCGAAAGATATCCCGGCCGGTGCTGAAATCTTAGTGGGGTATGGCGCAGAATACTGGCAAGTGATCCGTTACAATATTCGTCTAGAACAAAAGAATCGCGAGAAAGAAGGGAAGAAAGCAACAGGGAAAGAGTTGCCACATCACAGTGCGGCTAAACGCAAAAGGAGGTAATTATTAACACACCTAGCGTCCATCAGGCTTGGTGCGAATTTTCAACAAAACATTCTACTAATTCTTCGCCAACTTGGCCTTGTCTATTGACTCGTTCATTAGGTCTTTGACCTTTTTAATTCTTTCCATTTCAGATTCTAAATAGGCTCTTGCTTTTTCCTGATCGGCAGAATCCGGGAGCGGTTTGAATTGATGCATCCAATCCATCATGGATTGATCGGCAGAATCCAGCTGAGCAATGACCAGTTCCAATTCTTGCTTTTTATCCGCAGTCATGTTTGGATTGCTACTCAATTTTTCTTGCAGTTCTTTCTTGAGTTGATAAATGTCCTCTGCTCGAGGCATAATTTCATCGTGAATATCCATCACTTGATCGTACAGCGTCTGGTTTGGATTTTCGCCAGAATTACCCACATCATGGTGGTGTTCATCATGCTTTGCTGATTGAGTACATGCAGCTAATGCCATTGCGAACAGGAAAAGGAGGCTCTTTACGTTTTTCATAGTTGTGGGTAATCTTTAGTTCGATAAATATAGCAGATTTGGGATTGTACCTCAAGGTGTTTTCGGTAGCTAACAAGAGTTAGTTTTAACGCTTTTTTGTTAAAATTAGCCTTCTCTTTTTGGTGAATCGGTTTTTTTGTCCTTTCTTCGTTTCACTAAACAAGGAAATGAACACACAGCGATTTTATTTTAGCTTTTATTTTTATCCAGCCCTGCCGGGACTAGATAGAGAATCGCTTTGTTGAAAACATAAAACAAAAGAAACTCAGAAAAGTCCCGGTAAAAGCCGGGACTTTTCTTTTTTACCTGTGCTACGTAGGTTTTGTAGAATGTAGCCATAGTTGAAGTAGTAGTAACCGAAGTAGCATATCGATTGAATGAGTAAAAAAAGAAAATTGAAAGTAGCCATACAGGGCATTGCCACTAGTTTTCACGAGGTGGCAGCGCAAACCTATTTTGGAGATTCGATTGAATCTGTTGAGTGCCTATCGTTTCATGCACTGTGCGAATCATTGAAAAAGGAGGAGTCCGACTTTGCCGTGATGGCTATCGAAAATTCGATAGCAGGAAGTATTCTTCCTAATTATTTCCTTCTGCAGGAATACCATTTTTCTATCATCGGTGAAGTGTACTTACCCATACATATGCATCTGTTGGTTTTGCCGGGTGTAACATTAAATGATGTTAAATGCATCGAATCCCATCCAATGGCAATCAGACAGTGCAATGATTTCTTGTTTCGGCTAAAGAATGTAGAGATCAGAGAAAGTGATGACACGGCCGTGTCAGCCAGGAAAGTAAAAGAAAATAAACTGACCAATACCGCAGCGATTGCTAACGAGCACGCGGCAAAAAAATTCGGATTGCAAATTCTGGAAAAGAGAATAGAGACAAACAAGAAAAATTTTACACGCTTTTTGATTCTTGCTAAGGGGAGACAAACGGCCCATGATAGTAACAAGGCGTCCCTTTGTTTTGAAGTTGCCAACGAGGTAGGAAGCCTGGCTGAAACACTGATGACATTAAAAAATAACCTGATAAATCTTACAAAGATCCAATCAATACCTATTGTTGGTAGGCCAAGCGAGTATTCCATTCATATTGATGTAGAATGGAAGAAAAGAAAGAATTACGATACCGCCTTGCAAGAGATTTTGAGGCAAGTAAGGAATTTGAATGTGTTGGGTGAATACAAGAGCGCAAAAATTGAGTACAAGTAGAAAGTGGAATTTCGAACTTTGAATTTTGAAAATGATTGAATTTGCAAATAGGATAAAGAACGTAGAAGAGTACTACTTCAGCAGAAAATTGGTGGAGGTGAGAAGTATCGATACGCCCGAATGGCGCGTAATCAACCTCGGGATTGGTAGCCCCGACCAGATGCCCGCAGCAAATGCGATTGATGCTCTGGTCGTTTCGGCAAAGAATCCAGCCAACCATGGGTATCAGAACTACAAGGGAATACCGCAGCTACGAAAAGCTATTGCGGATTTTTATGTTGGCACCTATGGCGTTTCTTTAAATATAGAGTCGGAGATACTTCCGTTGATGGGATCGAAAGAGGGGATACTTCACACCATGATGGCTTTTGTAAATGAAGGTGATGAAGTATTAATTCCCGATCCCGGGTACCCAACCTATGCGTCAGTGGCGAAATTGGTTGGCGCCAAGGCAGTTACTTATGACATGAAAGAAGAAGCGAACTGGCAAATCGATGTTGAGGGTCTTCGAAAAAAGGATCTTTCAAAGGTGAAAATAATGTGGGTCAACTTTCCGCATATGCCAACAGGAAGAATAGCTTCACTCAAGGAATTGAAGGATCTGGTTGATCTGGCAAGAGCAAATAGATTTTTGATCGTAAATGATAATCCGTATTCACTCATTTTAAATGAGCATCCCCTTTCAATACTGAGTATTGAAGGCGCTGATGAGGTGGCGCTTGAGCTTAACTCCTTGAGCAAATCGCATAACATGGCCGGCTGGCGAATCGGTTGGGTAGCAGGTAACGCCCACTATGTTGATGCGGTGCTGCGCGTAAAAAGCAATATGGACTCCGGCATGTTTTTAGGATTGCAACATGCTGCCGTGGAGGCGTTGAAAAGTGGCAAGGAATGGTTCACCAATTTGAATGCGATGTATCAAAAAAGAAAAGATGCGGCATGTAAAATTTTAGATGTTTTGGGATGCAGCTATTCAACACAGCAATCAGGTCTGTTTGTATGGGCAAAGGCACCAGTTGGCGTGAATGACGTGGAGAAATGGATTGATGAGATACTCTATGGAACACATGTCTTCATAACACCCGGATTTATCTTTGGCGAAACAGGTAGAAGGCATATACGGATTTCGCTCTGCGCAACAGAGGAAAAGCTAAACGAGGCGCGCAACCGAATTCAAGAATACGTTGATTCTCAATTCACACAACCACAATCTTTTTAAAATGAAAATAGCAATAGTTGGATTGGGTTTGATAGGAGGTTCACTCGCCATAGATTTGAGGAGTAAAAAAATCGCAACAAGGCTGATTGGTGTTGACTTCAATGAAGGACATGCGAGAAAGGCATTAGAACTAGGGTTGGTCGATGAGATTCTTCCAGAGGAGAAGGCGTTTGCGGAATCTGATGTAGTGATATTGGCTATACCGGTCAACACCATCGGTGCACTTTTGCCCTCCATACTTGATCGCGTAGTAAAAAATACAGTGGTCATTGATACAGGCTCCACGAAAAGTATGATCTGCAAGTCTGCGGCCCAACACGACAGACGCGCCCAATTTGTGGCTGCGCACCCAATTTCGGGGACAGAAAACTCCGGACCTACAGCAGCTTTGCAAGGATTGTTTGATGGGAAAACAAATATCATTTGCGAAAAAGAACAGTCTTCTGAGTCATCTTTGGCAGTGGCCAAAATGATTTTTGATAGCGTGGGAATGAACACGATATTCATGGAGCCGGATGAACATGATAAACACGTGGCTTATGTCTCTCATCTCTCGCACGTCAGTTCCTTTTTATTGGGGCAAACAGTATTGGATATCGAGAAAGATGAAAAAAATATTTTTGATTTGGCTGGTAGTGGTTTTGCATCTACTGTGAGGTTGGCAAAAAGTTCTCCGGCTATGTGGGCACCTATCTTTGAGCAGAATTCGGAGTATTTAAGTCAAGCGTTGTTAGAATACATAATGCACTTGCAAAAATTCCATTATCACTTGATGAAGAAGGATACAAAGGAACTGGTGAAGACGTTGACCAATGCGAATGAGATCAGAAGGGTGTTGGATAAAAAGTAAAAAGCGTGAAGAAAAAGAAGGTAGAAAAATTGAAAGCTAGATGTGAAGAAAATAACAGTTACCGAGCGGCAGGGATAGAAGTGAAAAGCCCACACCCCGATTGCATGTATGCTGGAACGTGTGCATCGGGGGAGGACTTGTAGCGAATAGCTCCACCTTGCGAGAGCCCTCGTTAAATCGGGGCCCGAAAGCCGCCCGAAGAAAAAATAGAAGTAGGAAAAGTAAAACGAATTTTAAATCTTGAATCTTTAATTGCGAACGTCATGAAAAAAGGATTGGAACTTGAATCGATTGCTGAATGGTTGGGAGTAAAAAAGCCGATCATTATTAGCGGGCCCTGTAGTGCCGAAACGGAAGAGCAGATGGTGGAAACTGCAAAACAAATCGCAGCCACGGGAAAAGTACATGCTCTCCGCGCTGGCATTTGGAAACCCCGCACGAGACCTGGTCAATACGAAGGTGCAGGAGATATTGGTTTGAACTGGCTGATGACTGCAAAAAAAGAGACTGGCCTACCGGTAACAACGGAAGTGGCAAATGCGGCACATGTGGAAGCAGCACTGAAAGCAGGCGTGGATATTTTATGGGTAGGTGCCCGCACCACAGTCAATCCTTTTTCGGTACAAGAGATTGCTGATTGTTTGAAAGGTGTTGATATTCCTGTGATGGTCAAGAATCCCGTGAATCCTGACCTTGAGTTATGGATAGGCGCACTGGAGCGACTGAACAAAGCGGGCATCAAAAAGATGGCTGCCATCCATCGTGGTTTTTCATCTTTTGAAAAAGGCCCATTCCGCAATTTGCCGATGTGGGATTTGGCCATCGAATTGAAAACGAGATTTCCGGAATTGGAGATGATCTGCGATCCGAGCCATATCTCCGGCAACCGGGAGTTGATTGCTTTTGTTTCGCAAAAAGCACTTGACTTGGATATGGCCGGCTTGATGATTGAGAGTCACATCAATCCAGATGCTGCCTGGAGTGATGCGAAACAACAAGTAACACCAGCTGCACTCGGCAAGATTTTGTCTGATTTGGTTGTCCGTACTGCGTCAAGCGAGAGTGAAACGTTTAAGGATACGTTGAGTGTATTGCGTGAGCAAATTGATCAGCTTGATGATGAGATTATGCAAAAGATGTCGTCACGCATGAAGATTTCTGAAAAAATTGGACAATACAAGAAAGATAACAACGTAACAATCTTACAGGTAAACCGCTGGGAGGAAATTATAAAAACACGGGTGTCTCTTGGAAAGGCAATGGGGTTGGAAGAGGGTTTTATGCGCGACTTGTTGCGTTTGGTGCACCATGAATCAATTCAAGTACAGACAAAGGTGATGAACCAAGTCGAAGAAAGGGTGTAATTCCATGGATTGCAAATTCAAAATTCAAGATTCAAAATTCAAAATCTTATTTTGTTGCTGTGTTTTGATTTTTCCTTCGATAATCGGGGCGCAAGATGTTGACAAGAACTATTTACTTGGCCAATTTGATGAATCTAAAGATTTACGCTTTGTAAAGCTGGGCGATGAATTCGCCAGAGGAAGTGCACAAGGGAAATATTTACGGAAAGAAGCATACGAAGCTTTTTTAAAAATGACTTCTGCCGCCAAGGAGGATGGGATCACGCTTTTCATCATTTCTGCTACTCGAAATTTTGAAGCACAGAAACGCATTTGGGAAAACAAATGGGAAGGCAGAACCTTGGTCGAGGGGCAAAACCTGACCAAGGTTACAGATGTAGAGAAAAGAGCTAAACTTATTTTGTTGTATAGCTCCATGCCTGGTACCTCTCGGCACCATTGGGGAACAGATATGGACTTAAATTCATTGGAGAATTCGTATTTCGATTCGGGAGAAGGACTGAAAATTTATCAATGGCTGACTACACACGCGGCAAAATTTGGTTTTTGCCAGCCCTATACATCGAAAGCAGCGGGTCGCACAGGTTATGAGGAAGAGAAATGGCACTGGTCGTATTGGCCACTTTCAAAAGAATTGTTGAGGGTGTACGTAAAATCAGTTCGCTATTCCGACATCAAAGATTTTGAGGGAAGTAAAACGGCAAAATCCATTAATGCAATAGAGAAATATGTCCAAGGCATTGCTTGTAAGTAAATTTTTTATGGACACTTTTTGTAACGTAAAAAAATACAATGCCAACGTTTCTTGTTTCAAGGAATCGGCTAGCTGTAGAGGTATTTTATTACTCCTTGTTGTTTTCATAAGTTCATGCGCTCAGCCAACGAAACAGAAATTTGATTTAGTTATCAGAAACGGGACTGTTTATGAC
>JABFSY010000307.1 GCA_013140395.1 Cyclobacteriaceae bacterium | reverse complement strand
TTGTTGATGTGTAGTGGCTGATGGTTGGATGATCAACGTTTTTCCGTCTCCCACATTTGCCAGGTGACTAACCAATTTCAGGTTGTCGACTACTTTTGCAGTGTGTTCTTTCGTTCCCTTTACAGTGAAAGACAACACAGCACCAAAACCGTTCTTTAAATATTTCTTGGCCAATTTATGGTAGGTGCTTGTTTGCAAGCCCGGATAATTTACAGTCTCTATATTCGGTTGCTGCTCTAACCACTGTGCCAATGCCAACGCATTGTCAACAGAACGTTGCACACGAAGAGAAAGTGTTTCTAATCCTTGAATCAATAAAAAGGAGTTGAACGGGCTGATCGCGGGACCAAAGTCGCGTAGACCTTCCACTCGCGCACGAATGATAAACGCGATGTTGGGCAGACCAAGGGGATTGCCCTCGCCAAATACGTCCCAGAATTTCAACCCATGATATCCTTCACTTGGCTCGGTAAAAGCGGGAAACTTGCCATTTCCCCAATTATAGTTTCCTCCATCAACAATTACACCACCAATCGATGTGCCGTGGCCACCAATCCATTTTGTCGCAGATTCCACTACTACATTTGCACCATGTTCAAGTGGACGAAACAAGTAGCCGGCAGCTCCAAATGTATTATCTACGATCACAGGCAAGTCATGCTTCTTTGCCAGCGCAACGATGGCTTCAAAATCCGGAATGTTAAAACCGGGGTTTCCGATTGTTTCCAGATAGATGGCCTTTGTTTTTTTGTCGATTAGTTTTTCGAAGGACTCCACACTGTCGCCTTCTGCAAAACGCGCATCAATACCCAGGCGTTTGAACGCAACTTTAAATTGATTGTAGGTGCCCCCATACAAAAAAGAGGTTGACACGAAATTATCACCAGCTTGCAAAATGTTATTCAATGCAATGAATTGTGCGGCCTGTCCGGAGCCAACCGCCAGCGCAGCAACCCCGCCTTCCAATGCAGCCACACGTTTTTCAAACACATCCGTAGTTGGGTTCATGATACGTGTGTAGATGTTTCCAAATTCCTTTAAGGCGAAAAGATTGGCACCATGTTCAGAATTTTTGAATACAAAAGAGGTGGTTTGGTAAATAGGCACCGCACGCGAACCAGTAGTTGGATCTACCTCTTGACCAGCGTGAAGTTGTAATGTTTCGAATCGTAAGTTTGACATACTTTTAAGATTTAAGATTATTGAGTTAAGATTTAGGTCAAAGAAGAATTAACGTAGAAGAAAACTTAGCCATAACCATACCCGTCACTCGGTAGGCCGTGCGCTAGTGTGTTGCTGGAGGATCAACCGATCATTACCAACAACGTACAGGGCAACAACACATGCTGCTCTGCTGGCATTGGATAGAGTAAAAGAAATTTTGGAGCAGGTGAATGCTTGTGGAGATTGACTGAATGATCAAATTTTTCATTTCATACCGGTTTATATTTCCTCAAAGACCTTCTTTGAGGCAGGAATTAGCACCCTTTTCGGGGTTGCTAGCGTTTCAAAGAGCCTGTTCTCTCCACGCTTCTATATAAATCGGTTGGCTTTTGGCTTCACCGATTATGATGACACAAACGTATACTAGTTTAGTAGAGTTTCCAAGTACCCGGTTAAAAATTTGTTAAAATAATTTTGCTCACAAGTGTTTGGTAAGCCGCAACACTTTAGAAAGAAGCGTTAGATAAGCGGCAGGTTCACCTGAAAAGTTGAACCAATGTTGGGTGTGCTGGATAAAACAATCGTTCCGTTAAGTCGCTCTACGGCTCTTTTTAGAATGTACAGCCCCAGACCAGAACCTTGTTGGCGATCGGTGGCGCGATAAAACATATTGAATATTTTTTCGTGGTGATCAATAGGAATCCCCTGGCCGTTATCTTGCACGATCATGATCACCGAGTCAGTTTCTTTTTTGATGGTAACCCTAAGAAAGGACTCACAATCATTCCGCGAATATTTTATTGCATTTTCGATCAAATTTTGAAGAATCGTATTTATAATTGCCCATTCTGAATTAAAATCAAAAACCTCAATCTCTTTTTGAATACTCACATTATTGAAGTTAGGAAGGTAGCGGCATGAATTGGCGCATTCGTCCACTAACTTTCCAAAATCGATCCTTGACTTTAATTTTTCTGTGTTCTTTATTTCGGTGAGGTTGATCAACCCCATAACAATATCATTCATTCGGAGCGTTTGCGAATGGTACATATCAAACAAGCGCATAGTACTTTCGTCTTTTACGTCCATCTTGGCTACGTAGTAAAGCCCGAGTAAAGAAGAAATTGGCTCCTTGAGATCATGGGATACACGGTAGAAGAAAGAGTCAAGTTCGGCATTCTTCTTTTCAATGATTTCATTTTTTTCTATTTGCGCGTGGGCTTCGCGCTCCAATGACTCAATTTTGGATAGGGATTCATAGCTTTTAATAATGCTATAGTTCTCCCGATTGATCACTTGTTCTTTTTGCAAGAAATATTTTTCCAAGTGATCGAGTGAACGTTTTGCATCTCCCTGTTTTTTTGCCAACAGATAAAGATTGTAGTTCGCTTTGAAGGACACAAATTGCACGTGATTTTGTTCTCCTAGTTCGAGCGCTTTCAGATAATAAAAGTTCGCGTTCCTCAGATCGCTCAGAAGTTCGTAAGCACTTCCAGTTTTATTGTAGGCCATCCCCAATCCAAGCGTGTCGCCAGCCTCTGCTAAAATAGCAACTGTTTTTTCCAAATCGACCAGTGCCTCTTGTGGCCGCCCTTGCTTGACGGCTATCTTCGCTCTGCCATATAAGGCAAAGGCAAGACCTCGGATATCGTTAGTCTTTGTTTTTAACTCAATACTACGTTCAATTGTTTCAGTAGCTAATTTTTCTAAACCCTTCTTGAAATAAATACCTGACAATGGGTTTAACGCGTTAGATTCTAGACTAGCATCATTCACACGCCTACTCGCATCAATAGATTTTTCATAGGATTCTATCGCCTTTTCACGATCATTAAAATATTCATAGATGGTGCCCATGCTCTTCAGCGTGCGAGCTTGATTAGAATAATCATTGAGTTGGCGATAGATGGAAAGGCAGCGAGATAGTTCAATTAAACCCAGATGATACTTGTCTGTGCGATAATAGATGCTACCTATATTGTAACGCGCATCGGCAGTACCTTTTAGGTCATTTGCTGATTCGAAATACCGGAGTGCGCTCTGAGAAAATTCTTCTGCCTTCTCGAACTCCCCCCGAATCAAGTAAAAGAGACCTAGCTGATTCTGTGAGCTCGCCACACCAACTTCGGATTGAGCCACTGTAAATTCTTGTAGAACTTGTTCGGTGAGTTGTATGCTGTGTGCCAGATCACGACCTCTAATATCGTAGGCTTCCTTTAGTTTGGAAGTCAATTCTGTTTCTGTCTTAGGATCTAGTTGGGAAACGATTTTTTGCATTGAAAGCTGAAGGTGTAAACTTAGTCAAAATGAACTAAAACTATCGCTTATGCTATTGCAACGCCATTTTTTGCAACAGTGCAATTTGTCCCAAATGATAAATATCATGCTGAATGACGCCATGGAGTAGCGTGTAGTAGGTATACTTTTGGATTTTGTTCGGCACAAGTTCTCCTAATCGTTCTTCGGGAAATTGTTTAATCACCACGACAAGGTCTCGCTGGTTTTGATGGAGTTTATCGATCGCCTCCTGCCAAGTCGATGGCTCTGGGAAATTACGATCGTCCCCAATCTCAAAATCGTTATCGTTTTTTAGTCGTTGTGTGCAAAACTTCCTCCAAGAAGCCATGTGCAACACAAGTTCGATGATCGTATGCGCACTCCCCTGGCGGATAAACGCACTCTTCTCGGCTGGTTATCAAAAGTTTTTTCAACCAAACGAACAATGCGGTCGATCTCTGACACGGCACTAAGGCTTTAGGTAAGCATTCCACCGTCCACTTGTATCACCTGTCCCGAAATGTAAGTCGACATATCCGATGCTAAAAACACACACGCATCGGCCACGTCTTCGGGTTTACCACCTCTCTTTAAAGGAATCGCATCGCGCCAGCTTTGCACAGTTTTTTCATCGAGTTTGCCAGTCATTTCTGTTTCAATGAAACCCGGAGCGATTGCGTTGCTGCGGATGCCGCGTGAGCCCAGCTCTAAAGCGACTGATTTTGTAAATCCAATAATACCGGCTTTGGATGCCGCATAATTTGCCTGGCCTGCGTTGCCTTTCAATCCTACGACAGAGGTCATATTAATAATGGAGCCTCCTTTTTGTTTCACCATAGGCTTGCAGGCAGCTTTTACGGTATTGAAGCACGACTTCAAATTTACATTGATGATCTTGTCCCACGCCTCTTCCGTCATTCGAAGGAGCAAGTTGTCCATCGTTATGCCAGCATTGTTCACTAGAATATCAAGAGAGCCAAATTCAGTCACCACATCATTGATTAGTTTATCAGCTTGTGCGAAATCTGAAGCATCGGAGCGATAACCTTTTGCTTTCACACCTTTGGCAGCCAGTTCTTCTTCCAGCGCTTGACCTTGTTCTACACTTGACAAATAAGTAAAGGCTACATTGGCGCCTTGTTCGGCAAATTTGATTGCGATGGCTTTGCCTATTCCTTTGGAGGCTCCTGTGATGAGCGCAGTTTTATTTTGCAGTAGTTTCATTTTTCTTTTTTATCAGTTTAGGAATTAAGTCAATAGCTAAAACAATCACGAATCCAGCACCAATACCTTTTACAAACTCGCTGCCGGCCACACCAACTACTTTCATGAAACTTCCTGCTATCCCAAGAACGGATCCCACGAATAACAATAGCGTTTGTTTTAAACTCATGATTTGGATAGGCAATATTAGTACTAAACTAATCTTTTTTCCACATCAGATTTTGGTTTAATTTTGGCCGTTCTAAAAAAGCAAATTCTATGGCGAGTTATGATGTAATTGTTATTGGCTCTGGCCCGGGTGGCTATGTAGCTGCTATTCGTGCTTCTCAGTTAGGCATGAAAGTGGGTGTGGTTGAAAAGGCTGAATTGGGCGGAATTTGCCTGAATTGGGGTTGTATACCCACGAAAGCACTTTTAAAGAGTGCAAATGTTTTTGAATACATTAAGCATGCTAAAGATTATGGAATTGATGTGAAAGAGGCTTCGCCAGACATGGCAGCCATGGTAAAGCGCAGTCGTGATGTGGCCGCAGGTATGAGCAAGGGTGTACAGTTTCTATTCAAGAAAAATAAGATTGATCAGATCGAAGGGCATGGTAAGCTAAAGAAAGGGGGCAAGGTCGAAGTCACTGATGCCAGTGGAAAGAAAACGGACTACGATGCAAAGCATATTATTTTAGCTACCGGTGCACGCTCACGTGAACTACCTGCGCTAAAAATAGATAACAAGAAAATTATTGGCTATCGCGATGCGATGGTGCTTCCCTTCAAGCCACAGAAAATGCTGGTTGTAGGGTCAGGTGCTATAGGGGTGGAG
>JABFSY010000231.1 GCA_013140395.1 Cyclobacteriaceae bacterium | reverse complement strand
AGTCAGGCCTCACCTGAGACAGAGAGCCTCTCTTATCTCCCAACAAAGGGTCATTTGGGTCAATAAATCGGTATTGATCGAAGTTTATCGTTTGAGAATACATTCCCGCTCGCACCCCAATACTTAACTTACTATTCTTGATACCTAAGTGATAGGCATATGATGCTTGAGCCTCTAGATTGTTTTGAGGTCCCAACTGGTCATTAACAATATATGCCCCAAATCCACTATTTAATTTAAATATGGGGGCCGTGATGGAGATTATTTGAGTAGTGGGTGCTCCACCCCCGCCAACTGTAGGCGTATATCCAAGCCATTGACTTCGATGAATGGCCGTTAGTTTGGTAATACCTTCAACACCTGCAAAGCCAGGGTTATAGTAAAGCGTATTAAACATGTAATGGGTAAATTGAGGGTCTTGCTGAGCAAATGAGCTGTTCAGCGCCATCGATACCACCACATTTAAAAGAAATAGTTTTCTCACTCTTTTTTCAAAAATAGACTTAAAGATAAATGAAATAAATGCAAATGGACAACTTCATGTAATTAAAGTGTAATAAAATGTACTCCGCACTAAAAACGTAATAGCGAAGGGTTTATTTAATCCCGTTCGCTCTTTTAATATAAAGTTCTAGTGCGCCAGTCATCGATGGGGCATTTGGTAGTGGCGCCTCGATATCTAAGAACAAGCCTGCATCTTTCACGGCTTTAGCAGTAGTTGGACCAAAAGCGCTAAACGAGTGTTGTTTTGTTTGAAATCCGGGAAGTTGACAAAAAGGGAATTAATACCGGAAGGGCTGAAGAAGGCCAGGATATCATAATAAACATTCTTCAAGTCATTCAAGTTGGCTGCCACCGTATGATTAATTACAGCTTCTGTAAACGTATAGCCATTTTGTTTAAGGAAATCCGGAATATCGCTCTTGCGGATGTCTGAGCAAGGAAAGAGAAATTTTTCGTTTTTGTGCTTCTTGATGATTTCTAAGAGATCCTTGGTGTCCTTCAATCCGGAGAATATCTTTCTCTTTCGAATAACGATGTATTTTTGAAGGTAGTTGGAGGTTTGGTCTGAGATGCAGAAATACTTCATATCAGCGGGCATTTCCAGTTTCAGTTCTTGGCAAAGAGCGAAAAAATGATCAACGGCATTTCTGCTGGTGAAAATTATTGCGGTATGTTGAAGAATATCTACTTTCTGTTTTCTAAACTCCTTAGCGGGCTCCGGTTCGACCTGAATAAAAGGTCTAAAATCGATTTTGAGGTTGTATTTTTCAGCTAGCTTGAGGTAAGGTGAGTTTACATCAGTAGGAGCCTCCTGTGTGACCAAGATGCTTTTTACTTTTCGCATCCTGTCAGTAGCAGTTTCTGTCATATCAGCACGTATCGGGTTGACCTTTAATAGAAAAACACCTTAATCAAAACCACCAAGGGCATAATTTCGGATGCGCAAAGGTATGAAAATAAATGAAAAAAATGATACGGCATTCGAGCCATCAGCTTGAAATACATAACAACCGCGCCCGCACTAAAAATGATTGAAAGAATGGTGATCAAATGGAAGAAGTATTTTTGATCCTGAATATTTGCCACAAAATAAACGATCGTTATGAGTGTCAACACTGTCATAGCAATTAGGATAACCCTGACAAAATTGAAAAACTGTATTCGCACGATATCTCGAAAACCAAACAGGTTATTCAATACCATCAGCCAAACTAATTTAATAATCAACAAACCAAAGATGATCACTGACAACATGAACCATTGTTGAAATCCATGTGCTGTGGATCGAATGGAGAACTTAGATGCAACCAATACTTGATCACCCATCAAATGAAACGAAACGAGTAAGATCAGCGCCAAAAACAGGCTACAAAAAAAATAAATAAGCAGATTGACACTGGAGGCTATTCGGAGTGCAAGTGTGCTTTCATCTCTATCCTGGAATGAAAACAATTTGTTTACATCAAGGTAATCAAATGTTAACGTTGGGTTTGTTCTTAACAAGAGTGTAAACCCGACTATCAGAAGTAGGGAGGCCAAGATAGTAAAGTCTAGAAAGTAGTTACCCTTTCGCACAATAGGTTCATGAGCTGCTGGAGGCTTTCCATTTTGCTGCAATTCAGAGTTGAGATGGTGCGTGCCAAAAGAAGAATACAATCCAACAAAAAGTTGGTTCGAGTAAATGTTGGCGAGACTATCAACGGAAAGTTTCACCTCACCCTTGGCTCGAACTGCCAATTTTGAGTTAATAAAAATGGAAAATGCATGTCGTCCTTTCAACCTTAGAACGGTTCCTTTTTCCTTCCGTGCGTCAATCCAGAAAAAAACGGTATTTGTAGATGTTGATGGCGCTTTTACAAATTTACCCTCCTGGCTGATTAGCCAACGATCCTTGAGATCCACTTTCGGTGATCCAACTTGTGCAAAACCGCTCCAAGAGAATAAACAAAGGCATAATACCAGACGCATAGTCGCAGACATCGCTCAAAAGTATTAGAATTGATAGAGTTAACCGAACGCTTGCTTTGATTCACCCAAAAAAAATCGGGGTTCAGGTTTGTTTTAGAAATTGAGTGCCTCTAAAAAGTTTACTTTAGCGCACAAATTAAGCAGTCCATGAAATTATTTTCTTCTACTAATTATGTGGTGGCTCTTGCCTCTTTCATTTTCTCCTGCACAGCTAGGCACGAAGCGCCCGACTTGATCTTACTAAACGGTAAGGTTTGGACAGGCCAGGATGAGTTGAGTTTTGAGCAAGCGTTGGCGATAAAAGCCAATAAAATTATAGCCGTTGGAAAGTCGGATATGATTGCTCCCCTCGCTGACGATCAAACCCAAGTCATTGATGTGGGTGGCCGCTTGGTATCCGCAGGATTTAACGATGCTCATATCCATTTTTTGAGTGGATCACTGAGTCTAACAGAAGTTGACTTGAATGGTACAACTTCGCCCGATGAAGTAGTTAAAAGAGTTGCGGAATATCGCATACAAAATCCCACCAAAGAATGGATTAGAGGTAGAGGTTGGCAGTACACTTCTTTTGAAGTCGGATTTCCTGATCACCATTCGTTAAAGGGAATAACAAACGAAGTTCCTGTTTTTCTAATAGCATATGATGGTCACAGCGGTTGGGCCAACGAAAAAGCTTTGTCGATTGCCGGTATCAACCGGTTGACGGCCTATACCGGCTTCGGAGAAATTGTTCGGGATAAAAACGGAAACCCGACCGGCACACTGCGAGAAAGCGCGATGCGTTTGGTAACCGATTTTATACCAAAACCGAGCCGAGCCGAAAAATTTGCCGCCATTAAAAAAGGCTTGCAATTGACAGCATCTATGGGTATCACAAGCATTCAAAATGCAGACGGCAACTTGGAGGACCTCCATATCTATACTGACCTTTTGAAGCTTGGAGAACTAACCGCTCGTTATGCGGCCGCCTTCTCGGCAAATGAAAAGACGAGCGATAGTGACATCGCCCGTTATACAAAAGCAAAGGACAGCATTGGGCTTACCCACCCGATGATTCGGGCAGATGCAATCAAGTTCAGGATTGATGGAGTCATTGAATCACACACTGCATTTATGCTACAACCTTACGCAGATTTAAAAGCGAACGATCCACTCGCATTTGGGCAGCGAGATATTTCAAAAGACAAATATGAGCGACTTGCAACCGCATTTGACAAAAATGGTTTTCGATTGTATACCCATGCAATTGGTGATCGTGCGGTACGCGAAGCCCTTGATGCCTACGAATATGCTGCTGCGCAAAATGGTGTACGCGACTCGCGTCATCGTATTGAGCATATTGAAACGATCTCACCTGACGATCTTGCTCGATTTGCCAAACTTGCCGTGTTGCCTTCTATGGAGCCTATTCATGCAGATCCAGGAACCATTGCCGTTTGGGAAAAAGCCATTGGAAAAACTCGGCTCCCTTTTTCTTTCAACTGGATGGAAATGTTGAAGAACAACGCCAGATTAGTTTTTAGTAGTGATTGGCCAGCCTGCATTGACATTAATCCTATCAGAGGCCTGCATGTAGCGGTGAACAGAAGAACCCCCGAAGGATATCCCAAGAATGGGTGGTTGCCCGAGCAGACGATTTCAGTTGTAAAAGCTTTGCAAGCCTACACTTCGGCAGGTGCCTATTCTTCGTTCGAAGAGAACCTGAAAGGGCGAATTAAAGAAGGCCTATTGGCAGATGTCATAGTCTTTTCACAAGACTTGTTTACAATCGACCCGATGAAGATTCATGAGACCGGTGTTGTACTCACTGTCTTTGACGGGAAAGTGATTTACAATAAGCTCGACCAAACAAAGCAGTAATCGATTTCTTTTTTTTATTTTTCTACGTTGGCAACTATACAACTTACCTGATGGCTGGCCTGTACATTCATATTCCGTTTTGTAAGCAAGCTTGTCACTATTGCGATTTCCATTTTTCTACCAACCAAGACTATCGTACGAAAATGTGCGAAGCCATCGTTACAGAAATTGAATTGCAAGCAAATTACTTAAATGGCGAATTGATCGAAACCATCTATTGGGGCGGAGGTACACCTTCTTTATTAAGTGCTAGTGAGTTGGCGATTATTTTTAACGCTATTCATAAACACTTCAGCGTCCACGAAAAAACAGAAGTAACACTTGAAGCCAACCCGGATGACTTGACAAAGGAAAAGTTAAAAGAACTTCATGCGGCCACCGTAAACCGTCTAAGTATTGGTATCCAATCATTTGACGATGCTACGTTGCAGTTTTTTAATCGCGCTCATTCCCGCCATGAGGCACTCCGATGTGTGGCTGATGCCCGTGATGTGGGATTTGCCAATCTTAGCCTGGATTTAATTTACTCCGTCCCGGGACGCGCCATCACAGTATGGGAGAGTGACCTTATTCAACTTACGAATTTGGAACCTGAGCACGTCTCGGCTTATTCGTTGACTATTGAAGACAAGACTGTTTTTGGCAAATGGCAAAAACAAGGAAAAATTAATCCGATCATAGAGGCCAAATCTGTCTCTGATTTTGAGCTCCTCATCGAGCACCTGGGTAACGATGGTTATGAGCACTATGAAATTTCAAACTTCAGCAAACCAGGCTTTGTTTCGAAACATAATAGCAATTATTGGAGGCAACAAAATTACCTGGGAGTTGGTCCCAGTGCTCACTCCTACAACGGAGTAAGCCGGCAGTTTACGGTTAGTAACAATCACCAGTACCTGAAAGCACTTGCTGAACACAAAGTGCCTTTTGAACTAGAAACATTAAGCAGAGAAAACAAGATCAATGAATACATCTTCACTTCCCTACGCACCATGTGGGGTTGCGACTTGATGTATTTGAAATCGAATTTCGAATACTCGCTGGAGAACTCTCCGGCCCTTCACAAAACAATTGACCTAAATCTTGCCGTAGTGAAGGACCACGTGGTGACCCTAACACCAAAAGGAAAGTTGTTAGCCGGTCAGATCGCCAT
>JABFSY010000447.1 GCA_013140395.1 Cyclobacteriaceae bacterium | reverse complement strand
TTTTAAGACTGATGAAAAATACAACTACGAAGACATTACTAATCTTCCTTTAACTTATGGATTCGAAATAAGTATTAATGATTTAAAAGAAATTTGCACGAGGCTTGGAGAACAGAGAAAACTAGTTTGGAAAGAGGACTCTTCTAGTATACAGGTTAAAATATTATTTGCAGGCCATTCTTATGTGCTTAAGGAAATTCATCCCTTAACCATTAACCAACAAAGAGTTCCTTTTGAGAATTTTAGCTTGCGATTGAAAGACATCGGTCTAGTAAGTGATTTTGAATTTGCCGATATCGATAATCAGGAAGGGGTCAGGATAAACTATACACCCAATGGCAAATTCTCCGAGTTCTATATTCAAATTATAAGAATCAAATTTTTATACTACTCAATTCTTTCAAATCCCAAAGTCCCACCACGTAGTAGGATAGATTTTGATTCAATGAGCAGAGCATTTAATGATTGGGTAAAAAAAGTTCAAAATAGAAGTCCAGTGCCCTCAACTGATTATAGGGCAGAAAGAATAGCCGTAGCTTTCGTTGTCGGTTCCTATTGGTCAGGTGATGATCAAACAAAACGATTTCTGGATGAGGGCATATGGGAAAATGCTAATGATGACCTCAATGAGAGCTTGATGAATGAAATCTCTCAAGGCGACACATTTATTCTGAAATCAACATTTGCAAAGGAAGGTAGTTCTATACTCAGGGTTAAAGGGGTAGGGAAAGTAAAAAACCGCATAAACCATACGGTTTTCGCTGTGAATTGGGAAATCAAAAATATCTCAGTAGATATTGAGAATCTCGGGTACTATCGAAAAACCATTGAACAAGTCAAGCAAGATGACTGGAGGTTAATAGAAGATAGATTGCGCCAATATTTTATCAAGAATTCTAATGTAAGGCTTCAACTAGATTCAATTTCTGCAAAAGATTTACTTGGGAGGATTCCTTTTGTGAAAGCAATGGCAGACTATATCTCCAGATTGTGGAAAGAGCAAACCGAGGAATCTTATACCATTCATTTAAGTGGGGAATGGGGAAGTGGAAAATCCAATGTATTAAAATTCCTCTCTCATGAATTAGAAGAACGTAAATGGTTTGTTCTTCACTATAATGCTTGGGAGTATCAACATATTGAAACACCATGGTGGATGTTCACCAATAAAATCTATAAACAAATACTGTCAAAACTGAAGGGAAAGGCTGCATTTAAGTTCTGGTTCAAGGAGTTTTGGTGGAGACTTGTGATAATAAATAAACTTAGCTGGATTTCCTTTCTAGTAATTACAATGGTTGCTTCGCTATTAATTTACTTGACAAAATTCAAAGAAATTATTCATGGTGAATTAGGAAATACGTTAGCACTAATTGGAAGTATAATTTCTGTTGGCGGATCTATTTGGCTGTTATTTAAAAGTGTAAGTGGGAGCTTACTCCCAGCTTCTGATGAATCTGCACAGAATTTCCAAAAAAATATCAATGACCCAATTGATACGCTGAAGTTGCATTTTCAAGCTATGATAAAATTTCCAAAAAAAGACATTGCAATATTTGTTGATGATATTGACAGGTGCTCTTCTAAAAATGTCGTAAAGCTCCTAGAAGGAATACAAACAATCTTTAAGTCTTCTAAAGTACTTTATGTTTTTGCAGGTGATGCCAATTGGGTAAGGCGTTGTTTTGAGATTGAATACGAAAATTTTGTGGCCGATTTTAAAAAACCTGGGCACTCTTTAGGTAATTTCTTTGTGGAGAAAATGTTTCAGATGTCCATTAGAATACCTTCAATAGATTCCCAGACGCTGAAGTTTTTTTTAAGTAAAACTCTTAGTCAGAGTGATGAATCAATCACCACCTTGATTTCTAGCACAGATATTTTAGCAGACTTGAAGAATGCGCAAAGTGAATCAGAGATTGAAGCTACACTTAAGAAGTACAGAGGTACAAATAACGAACAAACAGCCATCGAAGCGGCAATAGAGTTGATTTCAGGGTCTGAAACTTTGAAAAACATAGAGCACGAGTTAGAAGCTTATTATGAACTGCTTCCAAGCAATGTCCGTTCGGTAAAACGATTTATTAATAATTACGCAATTGCGAGGCAAACTCTGTTGTTGCAGAGGGTCTCCTTTTCGGATATTCCCATGGACATTTTGGTTCGATGGTTAATTTTAAAATCTCAATTTCCATTACTAGCTGAAGATCTTTCAAACAAACCAACTATTCTAAATAGCAAAGAACTTTATCAGGATATTTTGAATAGCGAAGAGTTCTTAAATCTTACGAAGGGCTACATAACAAGCGATAAAGTTAAACTAATTGCCGGCAAATAGGAACGTGATAAAACTCACAGTTGATGTTGGTCAAAATTAGTTGTTGCGGGACAATGTTGTTGGAGAAGAACTCCAACAATAGCAGGATTTATTATAAGAATGAAAGGTGACTATGATCTAAGTTCAACTAATAAGTGCAACCCCCCCTCTGGCGTAAGCGTCCCGCTTGTGCCATCAAATATGGTGAACCAAGACAATTATTTATCTTGCATAGCCTCGGGTAAGCTTGCTTACATTAGCGAGTAGTGTTTTTTAGCTATTTAAAAGCATATGGCTGCATCAACCATTCATTCGCTACAAGCGGCCGTTCAACATCGCGAAGCGTTATTGGAGGCAATCGCTTATTGTGCCAAGTGCTTTTCCTCCTCCGTAGATTGGAAGCTGCAAATCGATGATATACTAAAAAAACTTGGTGAGGCGACCCTGTCCAATAGGACGTATGTATTTGAACACAATCAAGGTGGTAACGAAGAATTTTTTACTTCTATTCGCTTTGAGTGGTGCTCTCCGGGTACGTCAGCCCAACTTCTTACTGAAGAACTTCAGAATATACCACTGAAGTTAGTGGGTTATGAACGATGGACTAGTGTAATGGGTAGAGGAGAAGCAATCTTTGGAGCGGTGGATTCTTTTCCTACAGAGGAAATTCCTCTGCTAGAGCAACAAGAAATTAAGTCGCTGGTAGTTATTCCCATTTTTGTGAATGGTGAGTGGTGGGGCTTTGTCGGATTAGATCAATGTGATTATGCGAGAGATTGGTCAGCATCAGAAGTGGAAGCACTGAAAGCACTTGGCAGTATGATGGGTATGGCTATCGAACGAAAAGAGTATGATGTAAAACTTCAAACTCAGTTCAATGAACTTCAGCGCACCAATAACGAGTTAGACTTTTTTGTTTATAGCGTTTCGCATGATCTTCGTGCGCCTCTAAGCAGCTTACAAGGGTTGATTAATATTGCAGAGAAAGAAGTAAGGCCAGAGGAGTTTATGCATTACTTGGGTATGATGCGCACAAGTGTAACGAAGCTGGATGGATTTATTAAAGAGGTATTGGATTATTCAACCAATGCCCGGGTAGAGATATCCACTCAACAAATTGATTTTCAAGAATTACTCACGGAACTTTTTGAGCAGATTTCGAATAAGAGTGACACCCGTCTTGCCAAATTAAAAATTAACGTAACCGAAGCTGATCCTTTTTTTTCTGATAAGCGTAGGCTATCTATTGTATTTAATAATTTACTCTCTAACTCATTGAAATTTTGTGACGAATCTAAAGAGTCTACATTAATTGAGGTGAGTATTCATATCGAGAATAGCCAGGCACTGATTCGTTTCAAAGATAATGGCATAGGAATAGAGGCAAAGTTCATGGATAAGTTATTCACGATGTTTTATCGGGCTACCGACAAAAGCCCTGGTTCGGGCTTGGGTTTGTACATTGCTCGTGAAGTAATTAAGAAACTGAAGGGCATTATAGACGTACAATCGGAATATGGTGTTGGTACCATTTTCACAATTCAGCTACCGAGCGCTGTAAAACAGTAGTTCATTTTTTGTAATTATTTTTTCGTGCCCTGTGGCCTTTCGATCTCCATACAGAGATCACTGGATACGCTTTAATGGCAGTGAATTGCCCCAAAATTATTGGAGACTACTCAATCGGGGAAAGTAGAATTTTCTTTGTCGCCAGATCTTACGACCTGACGCTTCGCTACTTTTGAAAGAATACCAACAAGATCCCAATTATTCAGTAACTATATGAGCAGTTGCCTACCAAGGCTATAGCAGCCATGAATTTGGTAGTGACATTGAAAGAGGAATAATTGAAAAGTGGGATGATTCGAAACATTCATTCGAAATAGTAAATTCTCTGGCGTACCTTTGCCCACTATTTTTTTAAGGGTATGATGATCAATAAGACTGAACGAGAAGAGCGAGAGTACCTGGAAGAGGTGAAAGAAAAGTTGCAATTCGCGATACAGCGAACAGAAGATCGCGTAAGACTCTATTCAGACGAGCTTCGGCAGAACAAAGAGTACATCTACGAGCATCAATCGGGCATGGATGAAGCCGATAAGGTAGCAGCCGGCCAATCGATTAACCGAATGGCCTCTACCGGAGAATCTGTAGTGGCGAGAAAAAAGAAATTACAAAAACTAATCTCTTCGCCCTATTTTGGCCGGATCGATTTTGGGTCAGGCGAAAGAACAAATCCCATCTATATCGGCATCCATACATTTACCGATGAAGACCAAAAAGCCAATCTGGTTTTTGATTGGCGTGCCCCTATCTCTTCGATGTTTTACGATTTTGAATTGGGCGAAGCCTCGTACAAGACCCCATCTGGAAAAATAGCTGGACAGATCGCACTCAAGCGACAATATAAAATCAGAGAAGGGCAAATGGAGTTCATGATCGAAAACGATGTGCACATCCATGATGACCTGCTGCAAAAAGAGCTGAGCAAATCGAGTGACGACAAAATGAAAAACATTGTCGCCACTATTCAGCGAGATCAGAATGCCGTCATCCGAAATGAGACGGCCTCAGTGATGATCATTCAGGGAGTAGCCGGCTCTGGGAAAACATCTATTGCGTTGCATCGCATTGCGTTTCTATTGTATCGTTTTCGCGATGAAATTAAAGCGAAAGATGTTCTTATTATTTCTCCTAATAAAGTGTTTGCGGATTACATCTCTAATGTACTTCCTGAATTAGGCGAAGATCAAATCCCTGAAATGGGAATGGAGGAGTTGGCCAATGATGTGTTAGACGAGAAATATCCGTTCCAAACTTTCTTTGAACAAGTCTCTTTTTTACTTTCAAACAACGATGAGAAATTTATCGATCGCATCAGATTCAAATCTACATTTGAGTTTTTGAGCAAATTGAATCAATACATCGTTTATCTGGAAAATAATTTTTTGACCTTCTTTGAGTTGCGAATTGGGAATGTAGTAGTCCCCTTTCCGTTTATTGAAGAGAGATTCAAAGCGTATCATCGGGTGCCGTTGCTTAACCGCGCCCCGGAAGTAATAAAAGACATTCAACAATTTGTGCGCAATGCTGTGCAACGCAAGCTATCAGGAGGTGAAAAGAACCAAATCTGGCAAGCCGTCCCCCGGATGTTTAAAACAAACAGCGTACTGGATATCTATCGTGG
>JABFSY010000158.1 GCA_013140395.1 Cyclobacteriaceae bacterium | reverse complement strand
TGGCTGTCAGAAAGTTATGACGAAAAATAAATGTGTAGTCCACAAGGGTTAAAAAATACGGTTGGGGTAGTGAATTAAAGCATTAAAAAAAGTAGCTTGCTAGCAAAACTGATTGTTATGAATATTCATGAGTACCAGGCCAAGGACATTCTTAAGAAATATGGCGTTGCCGTGCAACGAGGCATTGTTGCAGATACCCCGGATAAAGCGGTGGCGGCTGCCAAGGAAATACAGACCGAAACAGGGTCCAAGTGGTTTGTAGTGAAATCACAAATTCATGCTGGCGGCCGTGGAAAGGGTACCGTAAAAGAAACGGGATCAAGGGGCGTAGTCCTTGCCAAAAGTGTAGATGAGGTTTTTGAGAAGTCTAAGGCAATACTAGGCGGTACCTTGGTGACCATTCAGACCGGTGCTGCCGGGAAAAAAGTGAATAAAGTATTGATTGCAGAAGACGTTTACTATCCCGGTGCGACAGAGCCGAAAGAGTACTACATGAGTATCCTGCTCGATCGTTCAACGAGCAAACCCGTGATTATGGCCTCTACTGAAGGTGGCATGAATATCGAAGAGGTAGCTGCCACCCACCCTGAAAAAATCGTGAAAGAATGGATCGATCCAACTATTGGGCTTCAACCTTTTCAGGCTCGTAAAATTGCCTTTTCTCTTGGCTTAGAGGGAAATGCATTCAAGGAGATGGTCAAGTTTGTGAATTCCCTTTACAACGCCTACATGGGTTTAGATGCATCCATGTTTGAGATTAATCCCGTTTTAAAAACGTCTGACAGCAAGATACTGGCGGTTGACGGTAAAGTAAATCTAGACGACAATGCCCTCTACAGACATAAAGATTTAGAAGAGCTGAGAGACATCAGTGAAGAAGATCCATTAGAAGTTGAAGCGGGCAAGTCTGGCTTAAACTATGTAAAGTTAGATGGTAATGTGGGTTGTATGGTGAACGGAGCCGGCCTCGCCATGGCGACAATGGATATCATTAAACTCTCAGGGGGTGATCCGGCCAATTTCTTGGATGTTGGTGGTGGCGCCAATGCAGAAACCGTAGAGGCTGGGTTTAGAATCATTTTAAAAGACCCTAACGTAAAGGCAATTTTGATCAATATTTTCGGTGGCATCGTTCGGTGCGACCGGGTGGCATCTGGTGTGGTAGAAGCTTACAAAAAAGTTGGAGATATTCCGGTGCCTATAATTGTTCGCCTGCAAGGCACCAATGCCGAAGAGGGGGCAAAAATCATAAAGGAGTCAGGTTTAAAGGTTTTCTCTGCCATTCTGCTTAAAGAGGCAGCCGAGAAAATCAAGGAAGTTTTAGCTAAGTAGTTGGTTTCCTTATTGATAGAAATTCTATAAATTAGCGTTTTAAACGTTGGCAAATGGGTAAAGTAGCAGGTACAATCATCTTATTGATGACGATTTCCACTCTGATCGAGGCACAGAGTTTCTATGCCGCCCGGAGAGAGCGTTCTTTGATCCTCAGTGCAGGACTTGGAACCTCCACCTACTATGGTGATTTAGCCAACTCAAATGCCTACATCAAAGCGGAACCAAATATCAATGCTGCACTTGAATATTACCTTTCCAGGAGAATCGGTGCCCGGGTTGAGTTGAATTGGTTTACACTGGCGGGTAATGACAAAGACGCTAGTGGAGGCGGAAGAATTGAGCGTAATCTATCATTTCAATCAAGCAATTTCGAATTAAGTGCAGTAGGGATAGTCAATTTGTTTACTCATGGCGATCGATACTATAGAAGGCCTGGGTTCAATGTCTATGGCTTCGCAGGAATTGGGCTACTTTATTTCAACCCCAAAGCAACCGATCAGCTTGGTAGCTCAGTAGCATTGCAACCACTAAAGACTGAGGGTGTTTCTTACAGTCTGGTTACCACTGTTCTTCCCTATGGATTAGGTGTCAGATTTAAGGTAAGTCCAGTGTTTAATTTGGCAATTGAGGCCGGATTCAGAAAGACTTTTACCGATTATTTGGATGACGTAAGCACTACCTATCCTGGGGCCGCTTCCTTCAATGGAGACGCTCAAGCTATCTTTTTCTCAGATCGAAGAGTAGACCCGGCAAAAAGCGGTACAGTTGGAGGAATTCGAGGAAATCCAGACAACTTAGACTCGTATATGTTACTTAACGCAAAGGTAGAGTACTATTTGCCGTGGAGTATTGGCGGCAGTGATCGCAGAAAGACTTATTCCAAGAAAAGGAAATCGTTCAAATACAACGGGAAGAGGAGAAAGTAAGAAACGGATTTACTGCTTATTGTCCAGCATCTCGTAGCGAGAGTAGTTGCTCTTATATTCGGGCACCAACTCCTTCATCAACGCAACCATCTTTAGTTCATTCTTATCATACACGAGATCATTGAACAGATCTACATACCGATTTATCTCATCATACGGGTACTCCTTCACTTTCGCAATCATGATTTTAGCATGATGAGTGGGAACCGTATTTTCATTCTTGGTGAGAAGTTCCTCGTACAATTTTTCACCCTCTCTCAGGCCAGTGAACACAATATCAATATCTCTACCAGGTTCTAATCCGGATAAGTAAACCATCTTCTTGGCGAGGTCGGCTATTTTGATGGCCTTGCCCATATCAAAAATGAATATCTCTCCTCCTTTTCCCATGGTGCCTGCCTCCAGCACGAGTTGGCAAGCCTCTGGAATGGTCATAAAATAACGGGTAACGTCAGGATGCGTCACTGTAATGGGTCCACCCGCCTGTATTTGCTTTTTAAACATCGGTATAACCGAGCCATTTGAACCCAACACATTTCCAAACCTAGTCGTGACAAAAGAGGTGGCTATTGGGTTTGTAATGCCTAACGAATTATTATAGGACTGCACATAGATTTCCGCAATGCGCTTTGAACAACCCATCACATTTGTCGGGTTGACAGCTTTGTCAGTAGAAACCATCACAAATTTAGAAACACCGTTTTCCACCGAAAGATCGGCCAACAATTTAGTTCCAAGAATATTGCAAAGCACTGCTTCAGAGGGGTTGCTCTCCATCATTGGCACATGCTTGTAGGCGGCTGCATGATAGACGATCTCCGGTTTGTGGTACTCAAAAATGGCTTTAATCCGATCTCGATTGGTAATATCTGCCAAGTAGAGTGTGATGTTAGCACCTGAATCAAGCCCTTTTATTTCTCGCTCTATGGAGTACAGATCCGACTCAGCCTGATCGATTAGAACCAAACTGGCCGGAGCGTATTGGATGATTTGCCTCACTAACTCACTGCCAATCGAACCTGCCGCTCCGGTGATCAGAATTTTCTTTGCGCGCAAGTCAGCCTTCACATTCTCACGATCAAGCTTAATTGACTCCCTTCCCAACAAATCCTCGATGTTGATCTCCTTTATTTGATTGATACTCAATTCTCCCTTCACCCACTTATCTACCGGGGGAACGGTGCGTATCTTCACCTGATTCTGAATGCAGATGTCGACCAGTTCATTCTTTTTTTCCAGCGACATATCGCGAACCGTTATCACCAGTTCATCGACACCAAGCTCCTTAAACAGTCGCTCTAAATCTTCAATATCTCCCTTGTAAATCTTAATCCCATCCAGCAATTTGCCTGCTTTATTCTTATCGTTTTCAATAAAACCAACAGTCTGCGTGCGAGGCGATGAATCGATCACATGTCGGGTAACAATGCCGGTTTGGCCTGCGCCAAAAATCAGAATTCGCGATTTTTTGACTATTACATTTTTATAATACGCGAACAGATACTTGACCAGCAGCCGGTAGTTGAAAAGCAACAGCGAAGACGAAAGAAATCCAATGATAACAACCGAATAGGGAACCAGGTTACTTCTATGGAAATACAAGTAAGCCACCAAATTGGCAGCGGTAGCAATCATTGTGTTAAGCAACACCATGATGATGATGCGCACACCATCCTGCAGACCGGTATACCTAATAATACCTTTATAACTTCCTGTGGTAATGATCGCTATAGCACCAAAACCGGTATAGATAAGAATGCCGTCAATAAAGTTACTGTGAACTAGATCGCTCAATGAAAAATTAAAGCGAAGGAGGTATCCCAAAAAACAAGAGAAGCAGATGATTGACAGGTCAATAAAAACGATGACCCAGCGAGGAAGGATTTTTATACTTCGGATAACGCGTGTAAACACATCAGGTTGTTTTCTTTCTCTTCTTGAGCATCTTTTTTATCCCCAATGCGCCACCCGCACCAATCAAAATTTCAATGCCTGTAATAGGCACGTCAGGGTCACCACCCGGATCACCAGGTTGGGCATATACAACAACAGCACTCACACAAAAAAGAAAGGAAAGCGCTAAAACTCTTTTAAAGCAAACCATAGACAATCCTTTCATCTCTTTATTACTTTTTTTGCGTAAAATTTTGTTCCCTCAACAACTCGAATAAAATAAAACCCAGCCGCCTGGGCGCCAAGGTCAAAACTTCCTTTTAATAGCTCTCCACTGTTGACTAATTCAATTTTTCCGAGTTCTTGACCTAGGTTATTCAAAACTTTTACAGAACCGGCAAAGTCTTTCGACACCTCTATCTGAACTGCTCCATTTGTAGGATTAGGGTAAATGCTAATTTGATTACCCGGAAAAGCATCTTCTATAGACGTAGTGACAGAAGGCCGTGCAATAATTAGTTCAAATCTATCACCGTACGTCTTAGGGTCGGCCGTAACACTAAAAGTGAGTTCTTTTGATTGACCCGTTATCTGAACAGAATCCTTCATCAGATTATCCTTAAGAATGATGTTAACATCACCGCCAAAGGTTTCCATTTCGCTAAAACTAAATTTATAGCTTCCTGCGGCAATCACTCCAACAGCATTACCTTCAACACGCAAAGGGAAAACCTTTCTTTCTGTTGAACTGTTGACGCTGTTGAATAGAGACGCAGCGTTAATGGCCATTTTCACACCATCCGTTGAAACCGAAGAGAAATTGAGAAAATCATTTGTTAATTTAAAGGCATCAAAAAGGTTATCTGACTGATCTTTGGCTTTATCTACCAACCTAATAATTAGTTCATCTGCTCGCCCTGCACCTGTTAAATGCACTCTTAAAATATTATCAATTGTCGCTTTTCTGATAAACTGAGGGCTGCGAACAGCCTCTTTATCCGCTTCCTTAAATACAATACTTGTGTTTGAAGTTGCCCTTACGAAGAAAGCTTGTCCCATCGAAATCGTGCCCGTGTAAGAAGCTGGAATTCCTGCACCCCCTTGTGTATAATAAACATATTGTCCGGCTCCAAGGCCAATGTTATTGGTATTGTCCCTGAACGAGATTTGTGTGCCCACACCGCCCGGTATTGTGACACTGCCCCAGTTAATAGGCGCTGGAAAAGGATTGCCAATTAAATTCCAGCCATCGTTTCCGCCACCTGACTGAGCGGTAACCGGAACTGGTACGCTATTACCTTGTGCTATCAGACCCGAAACACTTAGCGTAATTGGGGTTGCTTGACGAACATAAGCGGCATAACCAATGC
>JABFSY010000363.1 GCA_013140395.1 Cyclobacteriaceae bacterium | reverse complement strand
GTTTAAAAAAAGGGGTGGCATAAATTCCACTCCTTTTTTATTTATTTGAATGATTATTATAGAAAATGAAAATCGGTCTTATCTCAGACACACACAGTCATCTCGACCCTAAAGTCTTTGACTATTTCGAAGACTGTGACGAGGTCTGGCATGCCGGAGATATTGGCAATCCAGCAATAGTTCAATCACTAGAAAAGGCAAAACCAGTAAGGGCTGTATTTGGAAATATCGACACGAAGGATTTACAAACACTTTATCCCGAGGACCTCTGGTTTTCTTGTGAAGGATTACGCATTTGGATGACTCACATTGGAGGTGCGCCCCCCAATTATAATCCACGCATAAAAAAAATTTTGAAAGAGAGAATACCCGATATTTTTATTTGCGGTCATTCACATATTCTGCGAGTAAAAAGAGATCCTAATTATAAAAACATGCTTTATCTAAATCCAGGTGCCGCAGGTAATCACGGATTCCATACCATTAAAACAATCATCCGATTTGAAATAAAAAAAGCTTCCATCATTAACATGGAAGCCATTGAACTCGGAAAAAGAGGTGCTCTTTAAGTCTTTTAGTCCCTGTATAACACGGCTTTCACAGCTTTCACCGTTCTAGCAACATTGGGAAGAATCGCATCAATCAGAGTAGGTGCGTAAGGAAGAGGCACATCAATGCTGTTGATCCTATGAATGGGTGCATCCAAATAATCAAAAGCATGCTTTTGGATATGATAGGTGATCTCAGAAGAGATGGCCGCAAGTGGCCACGCCTCCTCCACAATAACCAAGCGATTTGTTTTCTTAACGGATTCGACAACTGTAGCATAGTCGATAGGCCTCACACACCGTAGATCGATTACTTCAGCAGAAATACCCTCCTTCTCCAACTCAACAGCCGCTGCCAAAGCGACTTTCATTATCTTCCCGAAAGAAACGATTGTTACGTCAGTACCGGCTCGTTTAATATCCGCAACTCCAAACGGAATTAAATACTCTTCTGTAGGAACTTCACCCTTATCTCCATACATCAATTCCGACTCCATGAAAATAACCGGATCGTTGTCGCGGATGGCTGTTTTTAAAAGCCCTTTGGCGTCATAAGGTGTATAAGGCACTACTACTTTTAGACCAGGCGTGTTGGCAAACCAATTCTCAAAATTTTGCGAATGCTGCGAGCTAAGCATACCAGCATTTCCGGTAGGTCCACGAAATACAATTGGAATATTAAACTGACCGCCCGACATCGACAGCATCTTAGCTGCAGAGTTGATTATTTGATCGATGGCTACTAACGAAAAATTAAAGGTCATAAACTCGATAATGGGTCGAATACCATTCATCGCTGCACCTACTCCTAATCCAGCAAAACCCAATTCAGCAATGGGGGTATCAATGACCCGCTTTGCACCAAACTCATCCAGCATTCCCTGGCTTACTTTGTAAGCTCCATTGTATTCAGCGACCTCCTCGCCCATCAAAAACACGCTGGGGTCTCTTCTCATCTCTTCGCTCATGGCCTCGCGCAAAGCTTCTCTAAACTGAATCTCTCTCATAGAAATCGAATTACTAGTTAATGTACCAAGTTTGTAAAATTAATGGCAGAACGGTCAGAAAGAAAATTTTGGCTGTTCTTTTTAAGACCACCCAAATAAAAACCCCCGTCAGGCTGCTGACGGGGGTTTTTGATTCCCATTTATTGGTATTGCTTATTTCAGTGCATTCCGGAATGCTTCCGTAGTGTTGAACTTAGCAAACTCAAGATCAGTTAGCGCCTTTTCTTTCAATGCTGAGTCAATTTTAACGGCATTTACCAAATTACTAACTACCGCATCTCCATTGCCAGAGCGAGCAGCTGCTACAGCCGCACCATAGTGGGCGATCGCATAGTTCGCATTGGAACGGATCGACTCTGCAAAAGAAGATGAAGCATTGCTAAAATCTTTGCTTAAAACCTGAGCTAAGCCTTTATTGAACAGGTTGACAGCATTAGCGTTTGCAGAAGATGTAGAACTTACAGCAGCACCATAATTGGCCATGTAAATCTCGCAAGCGCCCTTCACTCCGTTTACACCGCGTGTTACATCATTATTTGCACCTGAAAGAGATGCACTTACATGACTGTAGGCCTTGTAAGGGTTTCCTCTCATAAGAGCAATTGAAGCAAGGTTCGCATGAACCTCCGGGGAAGGATTCAATTTTGCTGCAATTTCTAGTTGAGCAGCTGCTTTGTCAACCAAGTCCGTTTTTGCCGGATTCTCGATTACTGCCTGCAGATAAGAAGCTCCTAAATTGTTGTGAGCGGTCCAGTTTGTTCCTTTTTTGGTTGCCGCTTCATAGATCGATGTTTTTTCCTCCAGCGAAGGAGTCAATGTTGCAGAATACATAAGTTCATCGAATGTCAATGCATCTAGCCCAGCTTGGCCTGTTGTAATTTGCTTAGCTAAAACGGAAATCTCAGCCTCTGTCTTTTTCACCTTGATCGTTAAAATCTCAGTTTTCGCTGTACGTAAGCCAGGATAAACGTCTTTAAACACTTTGTTATAAGTGGCTATCTTTTTCAATTGCTTCTCTTGATCTTCAAAAGACCCACCATTATTTACTACGTTCAAATAAGCAGCTTTTTCATCAGCTGTTATCCCAGCGTAAGCTGCCAATGCAGTTTTAAATTCAGTCCAATCTTCAAAAACTGGCTTCAAAATAAAATTGATCTTTTCAGCCTCGTCCTTGTAGTCGTATTTCTTCATCTGTGCGCGATAGAATTTTTCTATGGCAGCAGCACGTTCTTTTGATAGATTGGTGTTGATTCTCTCCAAACCCTCTGGTGAGTGAGTTCCTGTAATCGTTACGGTACGGGTTACATTCTTTGAGGCGATGAATGCGTCCAATTGTTTCCCTTTTTCAGCTTTGGTCTCAGAAGCGCGCAAAACGGATTTGCCTCTTTCGAAAATAAAGTCAGGGATAACAACAGGAACCAGTTCTTCCTGTGGATTGTAGCTATGCGCTGCAAATGCTGCATAGTAAGAGTTCTGAACTAACTTAGAAGTAGTAATGATGCCAGTAGCATAAGATAACCGAGGAGTTGTTTTAGATTTCGTGCCTTTTGATGCTACTCCTTGAATTTCTACAGTTCCGGTTTTGTATGCGTCCTTATAAGGGAACATAAACGCTTTGGTAACTTTAGTTTCTTCTTTAGCGCTGTTCGGATAATCTTCAGCCTTTAATGGAAGGGCTGGCAGTGCTAACTCGTTTTCACCATACTTGTAAAAAGTACTGAGCGTGTAAACGGTTCCTTTCTTTAACAACTTAACCGGTAAATTTCCCGATAAATCGAAGTTTACGGTGTCTTTGTGTACTTCCAGCGGATTAGGCTTGATTTCGAGCTTCTGCTCTTTAGCCATTTTAATCATTTGCGGAAGCGTGCAACTTGTGAAAGTCAAGGTTCCAATGATCAGCAGCGAATAAACTAATTTTCTCATGGATTTGGTGTTAGTGGTCTTTTTTTAGAGTGGCAAATGTAGGTGTAAGCCTTTTTTTTTGCAATAATACTCAAAAAAATAGAAAATAAGCCCGCAGAAAGGCCCTCTGGAACGCTTATATTTGCAGTTTGAAAGAATAATCGGTGAAAAGCCGATTTACTCGGGTAAAGAGTCGAAATAAGTGAATTTTATGCAGTTCGTTGAGCCGATCAAACATTACTTTGAAAGACATGCGTTTGGGGTTTGCTCTGCACTGGGTGATAAACTCGGAATTGCTACCTCCTCTATTCGATTGTTTTTTATTTATACCTCCTTTTTAACCCTCGGGTCTCCGATCATTATCTATCTGTCTCTTGCATTCGTCATGAATATGAGGGCCCATCTTCGGAAAAGGAGCACTATTTGGGATCTTTAAAGCGCAGTTGATTAAACTTGCTTTTTCCTAAAAGGAAGTAATCTATCACCAACCAATTGGGGTAGATTTCAGTGACCTTAAAATTATCGAGTTTGGAGGCCAATCTTCTGCGCTTACTTACTTCAACTCGCATGTTCCTGAAGAAATCAAATTGAGCCTGCAAAACTGCAACAAAGTCTCTTGGTGATGGCTGCAAAAGGAATTTGAGAGCAGCAGTCCAATCCAACACCACCCTGAATGGCAGTTTCCAAACCAATTCGTAGGTTGGCAAATGCTTAAAAATAAGACTAAGCCCATTGCGAAAGTTTAAATACGTCTTTTTGGGGCTGGCAGACGACAGTGTGCCCCCACCCACATGGTAAACGGTGCTTTTTCCTTCAAAATAGATCTGATACCCGGCACGTTTTAACCTCCAGCAAAAGTCAATCTCTTCCATGTGTGCAAAATAGTCTTCATCAAGTCCGCCCATATCATGAAAAATCGATGAGCGTACGAAATGACACGCACCGGTGGCCCAAAATATTGGGACAGTATCATTAAATTGACCTTGATCCTCTTCCAATTGGTTAAAAATTCTTCCTCTGCAAAAGGGATAGCCTAATGCATCGATAAAACCACCGGCTGCGCCTGCATACTCGAATTCCGTTTTATGCGTGAATGACAAAACTTTGGGTTGAATGGCTGCAATGTTCGGGTTGCTCTTGAACAAGGAAACAACGGGCTGTAACCAACCACTTGTGACCTCCACATCTGAGTTGAGAAGAACGTAGTAAGTGGCTGAGACTTGCTTTAGTGCAAAATTATAGCCACCACAGAAACCTAAATTCCGTTGGATTGTAATTAATTGAACAGATGGGAAAGAACTCCGGATGAAATCAACCGAGTCATCAGACGAACCATTGTCTGCAACTACAATAACTGCACCTTGGGTATGGGCGATGACTGTTGGTAGAAATTGCTCTAGAAATTTCTTTCCGTTATAATTAAGGATAACAACGGCAACCTCATTCATCCCATCAAATTGCTTAGATCAAGACCGGGAATGTTTGGCAATAGTCCCTCGGTGCTTTTTTTCAACTCTTCTTTGGCTAGTGCATCAGCCTTTTCTGAGGCAATGTTTACAGCTGCAATTACCAAATCCTGAACGAGTATTTTGTCAGTCGAAGTCAATATGACAGGATCAATATCCAACATCACCACTTGTTTTTTTCCATTCACAGTTGCCTTCACCATACCTCCACCAGATTCTCCAACGGCTGTTACAAAAGCAAGCTTGTCTTGAGCTTCTTTCAGGTGCGATTGCACCTCCTTCATCTTGCCCATCATTTTCATCATATCAAACATAACACTGCATTTAAGTGGGCAAAGGTACAGTTTATGTTTTGGGGAAAAAGTGCAAAATACAAATGCGGAGTTGTGCTTGACTACTTTCTAAGCAAGACGACCGTACCCGTTCTCTTAAAAGAGCGACCTGCCAAATCAGTGATATTGGCCGTCCACACGTAGGAGGCTAAAGGCATCGGCAGACCGCGCTGAGTGCCATTCCATGGTTCATTCGTATCAGAATAAAATACGAGGGATCCCCATCGATCAAAAATCGATAGTTCCAGTCGGGTAATAAATTGGCCCCTCAATTCGAAAACCTCATTTT
>JABFSY010000361.1 GCA_013140395.1 Cyclobacteriaceae bacterium | reverse complement strand
TGCCAGATTGGTAATAAAAGGTGGGCTGAACTTTACTTCCTTTTTGCGTTCATCGGTGATTGTAATATTTCCCAAACCAAAAACTCCCCCTGTGGACGCCCTTACTTTGTCGTACATGCCTTTGAATGCGGTACCATCACCGACAAACTGAGCGGTGAGTTTGACCTGCTTTTTCTCGTTTACAAACTTGACAAAGTCATCCATGATGTCAACACAAACACCCGTCAATTTATCCCCGTCTTTGTATACAAAGCCAAACGTTTGCACATATGCCAGCGAGATGGTTCCCTCACCTTTGGCTTTTGTTTGTGCCCAGGTGTCCCCTGTATAGTTTTGCCCCTCTACCGAGAAACTAATTACAAAAAATGCAATCGTGATTAACTTGAGTTTCATAACTATTTGTTTGTGTGGTGTGATATTAATGAATCAAACTGAGAAAATTGTGTTCCGGGTAATAAGCACGTGCTTTTCAATTTAAAATAACAGTTTACCAACCAATTTCTTCTTTGTTCAAAAATGCGGCAATTCCTCTTTTGCAGTCAGCCGAGCCGCGCGCCAGGGCATTCTGCTCAACTGCATGTGCGAGTGCTTTTGAGAGAGGCATCGATTGTACCTCTCCTATCATCTGCTTAGTCAGTGCCATGGACTGACCGGAATTGTTTTTGATTAAAAATTGAGCAAACGAATCAACCTTTGCTTCTAACTCTTCTTTTGAATAAAGGTAGTTGACTAAGCCCATTCGAATGGCTTCTTCTCCCTTTATGAGGTCACCGCTAAGTAACAGTTGTTTCGCTTTCTGCTCACCAATCTTACGAATCAAAAATACACTTACCAACGCTGGGATAAACCCGATTTTAACTTCCGTATATCCAAATTTCGCCTCCGGAATCGCAAAGACAAAATCGCAAATGGTAGCCAATCCGCAACCTCCTGCCAAGGCATGCCCCTGTACTTGGGCAATGACTACTTTTTTTAATTGGTAAATCTGTAAGAACAAATCCTTTAAATGATTGGAGTCTTGTACGTTTTCTTCCAATGAGAATTTTTGCAGTTGCTGGAGATAGGCAAGGTCTGCCCCCGCACAGAATGCTTCTCCGCTGGCTTTCAGTACAATCACTTTCACTGATTCATCTTCGTCTGCTTTCGCAAATGCGGCTTTCAACTCCGTCACCATTTCACCACTCAGTGCATTTCTCTTCTCCGGGCGATTGAGTGTGATGTACCCTACGCGATCCTGAACACTATAAACTACCAAACTCATATTCTAATTGGTTAACGTAAAAGCTCCTTCATCAAGTAGGGAATAAAACGGGATATTTTCTGCTGTCGCAAACTTACGCATCTTGGTGATGTAAGTTCGTGAATTGCTTCCGTCCACAATCAATTTTCCGATTTTTTTTGAGCCTGTCCATTTCTTATTAAGCGGAAATGAATTGTTGCTTACAACCAAATAGTCCACTTGAAAATGGTGGGGCGTGTTGTCGCCTTTTTTTGAGATGTGCGCAATAGTTTTCGCCTGCCATTCAACAATCAACATGTTTTTTGTCCATTTGGCCGCTGGGAGTGATTCCACTCCCCTTACACGGGCAACCCCGTTTAACTGCCGATTGGGGCGAATATGAAAACGCTGACGGTCGTTGTCTTGTAACAATGCCGAATCTGCAATAAAGTACGATTGCCCATTCATTATAAATTCAAATGCATAATGACCCGACACGCTATAAACAATAAACTGCCTCCTGTTGATCGAATCGAAAAAGTGATTCCACTGCAAACAGGAAAAATGAATGGCAAAAATGACTGATGCATAAAGCCATCGGACTTTGCGAAACTCAAAAATAAGAATTAGGCAAAGTAGAAAGATCATTAATAACCAACACTGCAACGTAGTAATGTGAATATCGCTGATGAGACTGAAGGGTAATTTCTCCGTTATCAAAACTGTTTCATTCAATAGGTAGATAATTCCGGTGAGCAATTTGCCAAGCATAATGGTAAAGGGAGAAATGAAACTGAACGCGAGCACCAAAATTCCCAGCACCAACACAGCCGTAGAAAGCGGAATAACAAACAAATTTGAAATCAAAAAATAAACAGGGAATTGATGAAAGTACAAAAGACCTAATGAAAACGTAGCTGCCTGAGCAGCAATGGACACACACGTAATTTGCCAAACCCAGTCGCCAATGCGACTCTCTACATCCCACAAATTGTAAATAGGTCTTTGCAAATAAACGATTCCTAAAACCGCTAGGTAAGACAATTGAAACCCAACGGACATAATCAAATAGGGATTGTATAACAGGAGCACAAAAGCAGAAGCCGCCAGTGTATTATAGATATTCGTCCGCTTGCCAAATGGGCGAGCGATCGCTACAAAGGAAAACATCACTACCGCGCGAAGAACGGATGGCGAAAGACCTGTCACAAAAGCGAACACCCAGAGGCATACGAGGCTCACTACGGCCACGGTCCATCGGCTCCATGCAAACCGATTCAGAGGCCTTAAAAGAAATAAAAGAATTCCATAGATGATGCCTACGTGCAATCCCGAAACAGCCAACACATGCATGGCGCCACTTGCAGCATAAGCGCTCAACAAATCGGTATCAATTCCATCTGTTACCCCCAAGACTAGTGCTGCCGCAATGGCCTGTTGTTGCTCTCCGGCTACGTATTGGTTTATCTTAAGTTGCGCCCATTCGCGGGCTTGATGCGAATAGTAGATGAATCCCTTACGATCTGCCGGTGCCACCCAACGAATCTGTGCTGGCCGAACAAATTGTTGGTGGTATATGGATTTGAAACTGAGGAATCTTTTAAAATCAAATTCACCGGGATTAGCTGGTGGCTTGAGGGCTTGGGGACTTCCTTTTATCAAGAGCTTATCACCATATTTCCAGGGTACTTGACCTATATCTTTTGAAACATAAAGAAGCACCCTACCCTTTTCCGGTTGCCAGTAGGTATTCTTTGTGGCAACAATCTCCACCTCTATCTTCCAACTTCTGGCTTTTGATTCAGGAGAACTTCGAACAATCGCCAAATAGGCACTTGTTGGCCCATCAACTGACTGGAAAAGAGTCCGATTGACATCACCCGTTCGAATCAAAACATGTACATATCCTAATGATGTGACCGCAAGAAGACCAACCAGCCCAGATATTAAACCTATTTTACGCCTGTTAAAAAAAAAGACGACAAGAAAACAAGTTAGGACCAAACAGGCGGAAACGATTACCACGTGCTGCAAACTAAAAGCATCCGGAAAATAAATGGCGACCAAGATACCTGCTGCAAAAAAAGCAGCTATCCGAACCATGGCATATGGAATCCATCTGAGCATGATGAAAGATACTAGATGCTAAATCTGTTTACAAACGAAACGAGTAGAGTGGTTACGGCAAATAAAAATCGAATCCCATGTCATTCATACACTTAAAATGTCCCTTGGGGCATTTGTCAAAGCCTATTTTTGAACACGGTCGGCAATCCAGCCGGGTATTTTCCAACACCGTAAACTTGGTGCGATAAGGGTACATGCCAAACGAGGGAATTGTACTACCCCAAATGCTAAATATCTCTTTCTTGAATGCGGCCGCGATGTGCATCAGTCCGGTATCATGGGCAAATACGTACCGCGCTTGTTTTACCAAACTGGCCGATTGGTTGAGATTATATAATCCACACGCATTATAGACGACCGTCTTTTTTCCTAAGTCATGTAAACCTTTTTCGAAATCGTCTCCTTTTGTTGAACGCTCAAAAAACTCACGAATAATTTCACCGTTTTGAAAATCTTCTTTGCCACCAAGCAGAATAACCGGTTTATTTATTTTGTCGCATAGTTCGATCATTCTCTTTACCGGCAATTTCTTAGTCACATGCTGAGCGCCAATGGCATAGGCAACATAACCCTCCCGGTGTGTTTCCGGAATCCACTCCATAGGAACTTCGTCTCTTTCAGGAATAAAATAATCTAACCCCAACGCATCATTCTTAACTTGGAACGATTGAACGGTTTCCAGGTAGCGATCTACAATGTGCAAAGCGGGAAGTTTGTTTATCTTAAAATTGACTAAGAGCCACTTTTCGACATTCAGTTTTCTAAAACTAAACGACTTCACGTTTAGCTTCCATTTTACAATTCGGGTGCGAAGGTTATTGTGTAGGTCTATGACGTAATCATACTTTTCCAACTTAAGTTGGTCTACCAAATCATTTAATTCCTTTCCCAGATAAAAAACCTTATCGATGTAAGGATTGTTTTCTACCAGCATTTTGTACTGTAACTTTGTAACAAAATGAATTTCAGTGTCGTCCAGTTGGGTCTTCAATACACGCACCACGGGTGTGGTGAGTACAATATCTCCAATAGACGAAAATCGAATGATCAAAATCTTCATTGCTGGGTAAAGGTAAGCTTGATTTTAGAGATGAAAAATACCAACCGAATTTGCTACTTTAGAAAATAAAAATAGAAAACCCATGAATTATTGGCTCGTAAAGTCAGAACCGGACGTGTACTCTTGGGAAGACCTGATCAAAGATAAAAAAACCACTTGGGACGGAGTGCGGAATTTCCAGGCGCGAAACAACTTAAAAGCCATGAAGAAAGGAGATTTGGCCCTTTTCTATTATAGTAATGAAGGCAAAGCGATTGTAGGAATTGCCGAAATCAGCAAAGAATCATTTCCCGATCCCAAGGATCCTAATTGGGTGGCCGTAGAGCTAAAGCCGAAAACGAAACTGAAAAATTCAGTAGAATTGGCGACCATTAAGAAAGACAAGCGCCTGGAAAGAATGGTTTTGGTGAACAATTCACGACTCTCCGTTCAGCCCGTTAAGCCGGAGGAGTTTGATTGGGTAGTAGCCCTTTCAGAAAAGTAACCCAGGTATGGAGTCAATTAGAAATCAAGACACACGCAAACGATCTGTTCGTATTTCGATCGCGCAGCCTGCTGTCGTATTGTTTTTGCTTTTTTTTCTCGCAGTCGAGTTGACCTCCGTGGCCCAGCTGGCGCAACCGGCACGATTCGAAAAGAAGAAAAAAAGCAGTGATCACGATTTCACGGTAGTATCGATGGGCGAAACTGGAATTGCCTTAATTCGCGATCAACAAAAATACCAACGGGGAGAAAATTTATGGGAACTAGTCCTATTGGATACTGCCCTGCAGGAAACCTGGACGAAGGAATTGATTATTGAAAATAGATTCAATCTGATTGGGCATGAATACCGTGACGAAATATTGTATTTTCTCTTTCGAATGGGTGAAACGGAGCAGGGAAAATTGAAAATCATCAAAGTCGACTTCAAGGCTGGCGAAACGGAGGAACATAACTACGAACCGGAGCTCAACATTCGCCTGACTCACTTCAATGTAGTCGCCAATCAGGTTATACTCGCAGGCTACGTCTCTAACCAGCCAACCGTTCTGCTTTACGACTATCGAATGATCACGCGAAAATCATTCCGGGCCTTTTGCTTGACAATTCTGAATTGCTTGACGTGCGCGTCAATGTCAATAAAACATTTAATGTACTTATTGC
>JABFSY010000489.1 GCA_013140395.1 Cyclobacteriaceae bacterium | reverse complement strand
GTGTGGCAGTAGGCGTACTCAAAAAACTGGGCGTGCCTCTTGATAAACTGCGTGGAGAAATTGAAAAAATTTCCAAGGGCACAGCTACTCATGAAATAAAAAATCTTGCCAATATCCCATTAACGCGTGCTTCTGAAAAAACATTAAAGATCACGTACCTGGAGGCCAAAGTTTTCAAAGCTCAGTTGATCGGAACAGAACACTTACTACTTTCTATCCTTCGTGATCCAGACAATCTTGCCACTCAAATTCTTAATAAGTTTGATGTTGCATATGACGTGGTCAAAGAAATGCTGGAGTACCAGCACGAACAACCTACTGCCTCCTCTGATACGGACGATCCGGATGATGATTCATCCAAAATGTTTGGAAGCGGTGCGGCTGGAGCTGGTAAAGAGAAAAAAGGAACGGAAAAGTCGCGGACGCCAGTGCTTGATAATTTTGGGCGTGATTTAACAAAGCTAGCTGAGGACAATAAACTTGACCCTATCGTTGGCAGAGAAAAAGAGATCGAACGAGTTGCTCAAATCTTAAGCCGTAGAAAAAAGAATAATCCTATTCTAATAGGAGAGCCAGGTGTGGGTAAGACCGCTATCGCGGAAGGATTGGCGCTTCGAATCATTCAGAAAAAAGTTTCTCGCGTTTTGTTTGGCAAGCGTGTAGTCACGCTAGATCTCGCTTCATTGGTTGCTGGTACGAAATACCGCGGTCAGTTTGAAGAGCGTATGAAGGCCGTCATGAACGAATTGGAAAAATCAGCTGATGTTATTTTATTCATTGATGAGCTACACACTATTGTTGGTGCTGGTGGTGCCTCTGGATCATTAGATGCCTCCAATATGTTTAAACCCGCGCTCGCACGCGGAGAAATACAATGTATCGGTGCGACCACTTTGGATGAGTACCGTCAGTACATTGAGAAAGACGGTGCCCTCGCAAGGAGATTTCAAATGGTCATGGTAGACTCCACATCAGTAGATGAAACCATTCAGATCCTGGAGAACATCAAAGAAAAATACGAAGATCATCACCACGTAACGTATACAAAGGAAGCGTTAGAGTCATGCGTTAAGTTATCCGATCGATATATCAGTGATCGGTTCCTGCCAGACAAAGCCATTGATGTAATGGACGAGGCCGGGGCACGGGTGCATATCAACAACATTCATGTACCGGACGATATTGTAAAATTCGAAGCGGCTATTGAAGATGTAAAGAAAGAAAAGAATCGGGTTGTTAAGAGTCAGAAATACGAAGAGGCAGCTCAACTTCGCGATAAGGAAAAGAAGCTGATTGAGCAACTTGACTTGGCCAAAGCCAGATGGGAAGAAAAAACCAGAACTGAGAAATACACCGTTACTGAAGACAATGTAGCTGACGTAGTCGGCATGATGACAGGTATACCGGCCAACCGCATCGCACAGAAAGAAAGCAATAAGCTATTGGGCATGGCTGAACAGTTGAGTAGCAAAGTGATTGGCCAAGAGGAAGCAATTAAAAAACTGACGCGTGCGATTCAGCGTACGAGAGTTGGCCTAAAGGATCCTAAAAAACCAATTGGCTCGTTTATTTTCTTGGGGCCTACCGGTGTTGGTAAGACAGAGTTAGTAAAAGTTTTAGGAACCTACCTTTTCGACAAGGACGATGCACTGGTTCGCATCGACATGAGTGAGTACATGGAAAAATTCTCTGTATCACGTTTAGTCGGTGCTCCTCCTGGGTATGTTGGATATGAAGAGGGGGGTCAGTTAACTGAAAAAGTTCGCAGGAAACCCTATAGCGTTGTACTGCTGGATGAAATCGAGAAAGCTCACCCAGATGTCTTCAACATTTTGTTGCAGGTTTTAGACGATGGAATACTCACGGACGGACTAGGGCGCAGAGTTGATTTCCGTAACACTATCATTATTATGACATCCAATATTGGTGTGCGCGATCTGAAAGATTTTGGCTCTGGTATCGGCTTCACCACCAAAGCCAGCCGCGAAAATGATGAGGAAGTAATGAAATCAACCATTCAAAATGCGTTGAAGCGTGCATTCTCACCAGAATTTTTGAACAGGCTGGACGATGTCATTGTATTCAATTCCCTTCAACGAGAGCATATACACAAGATCATTGATATCACGCTTGGAAAATTATTTGCCAGAATATTAACTCTTGGTTACACCGTTGAATTAAGTGAAAAGGCAAAAGACTTCTTGGCAGAAAAAGGCTATGATCAACAATTTGGTGCAAGACCATTAAATCGTGCCATCCAAAAATATTTGGAAGATCCCGTTGCGGAGGAAATCCTGAAAGGAGAAGTCACAGAGGGTGCTATCATTATGGCCGATTATGAAGGCACGGGTGATGTGCTGACCATCAAAACAAAAAAGGGAAAAACTTCCACAAAAGAGAAGAAAAGCGAATAGATCTAGCAGCACTATCGCAATAGAAAAGGGGAATTTAGTTCCCCTTTTCTATTTACATATCTCTTACTCCTAAGAATAAAACACGAACTAGAGAGAACTTTTAAAGCACATTGTTTAACTGTTCCTTTATTTTCTCCAGTTCCTCTTTCATCATCACCACCTGCTGTTGCATATCCGCATCATTAGCTTTGCTTCCTATCGTATTGATTTCTCTTCCAATTTCCTGGGCAATGAAGCCCAATTTCTTCCCACTCGATTGCTTGTCATTGAGTGCTTTAACAAAGTAATCTAAATGCGTTCTAAGGCGGACACGTTCCTCATGAATATCCAGCTTTTCAATGTAAAAGATAATCTCTTGCTCCAGTCGATTTGCGTCATATCCCTCGCCCCCAAAAAGCTCTTTGACATTGCCCTTTATTCTACTTCTGATTTTCTCTATGCGCTTGGGATCAATCTCTTCTACGGCAGATAAACCTCTTCTAATGGTCTCTATATAGTCGATTAATTTCACCTCTAGCGACTTCCCTTCGGCCAAGCGAAATGATTCACATTTGGCAATAGCCTCGCCAATCAACATTTGCACTTTTTCCCACTCGGCCGGGTCCAATTCTTCCTTGCCATTGGCGATAACTACTTCTGGTGACGAAAGTGCCATCTGAAAAATAGAATCGGTTGTTGAAGAAACTTTGTCAGCCAGACGCTTGAGTTCTTTGTAGTAGGCAATAAACAATTCCTCGTTGTAGCGTTGCGTTATTTCTGGCCGAGCCGTTTGTTGGTAATCTATGGACAAAGAAATTTTTCCACGTTCTAGTCTATCTGCAACCCATGTGCGTAGTTCCAATTCCTTCTCTGAAAACCTCCGCGGCAAGCGCAAACTCAGATCGAGAAATTTAGAATTTAGAGACTTCACTTCGACAGCAATAGCCAGAGAACCTGAACTGGAAGAGGTTTGGCCAAAGCCAGTCATTGATCTAATCATGTAGTCTATTTTTAAAAATCAAAACCGATGGCCACGAATGCACGTGGGCTTTTTACGACAAAATTCTCGACCGGCCATGCTAAGTCGAATTTAAGGTAATAACCAAAAACCACGGATCTAAATCCGAACCCATAGCTATAAAGCCATGGATTCAAGTACTCTCGAATTTCAACTTGGAAGGGATTGCCAGAGGTAAATCGCTCGGGCACATTTCTCACCCGACCCACGCTTTGATTGTCAAGTGGAATGGGTCCAGTCCAACTACTACCAATGTCATAGAACCCGGTGAGCTGCAAGTTTCTGAAGAAATTGGAAGTGATGGGGCCACTCGACAACGCACGCACAAGGGGCACACGCAATTCAGCGTTGAGAACAGCCGCACTGTTTCCGTAAAGCGTACCATAGTCAAAGCCTCGAAGATTGACAAACTCAGAAAAAAGAAGATTTTCATTATATGATCCGACCGGGTGAACCAATGGATTCAATGCTCCGTCTCTATTGAACGCTTGCCCCGTATTGGGGCCAAACCAATTGCTAAACCAATTATCGGTTCCACCTAATAGATAGCTCTTGGGAGCCGCGCCAAAGAAACTTCCAGCGTAGCCGCGCACAGCAAAAACGATCTCTTTATATATTTTTTGATACCGTCTAATATCCACCGAAACCTGACTAAAGCTTCTTCGTGAATTACCGACTCCTTCATAAAAGACCGCACTCAGTTTCCCTCGAGTACCCTCAATAATGTTCAGCCCTGTCGTGATAGAATTATCGTAAACAATCTCTGCTCGGCCTCCTAGATAGGTTTGTGATCGCGAAGGCAAGAAGGTGGGAACACCCGCAGTAGGTATTGTTCTTCCCAAATCAACATATTGTGTGTAGCCTGCAAATGGTTTTAGTGTAATTCGTGTTCGCACAGAGATTGGATAAGAAGCGCCCAACTCTAGCTTTTGAAATGAATATTTCTGTCTCTCGTCTTCGGTCGATTCCCTCAACAATGGCTGCCAGAAAATCACCTTTCGATCAAAACGGATGCTGTAATCAATTCGATTTGGCAGATATTGAAATTCCCCATAGGTATCTCCACTTTTAAAATCAAAAGCTGTTTGAATACCTCCGAAGATTCTATAATTCTCCAGCATGTCGTTCATCTGTGTTTCGATCAATGGGCTGAAATATTCTTTCTGGAAAATGCGTTTCGTCTCGGCGAACCGGCTCGTCGTCGCGGTGTACTGATGGGAGAAGTCTTGCAGGTCACACTTGCCGCCCTGGTCGCAGACGGGACAGTCCAGCGGATGATTCGCGAGAATGAATTCCAGCACGGACTTATGGGCGTCGTTCACGACCGTCGTGGCGGTGCGAACACTCATACCCTCGGTGACCGGCGTACTGCAGGCCGTTTGGAGCTTGGGCATCTTTTCGACTTCGACCAGACACATGCGGCAGTTGGCGTCCGGCTTGAGTTTGGGGTGATAGCAGAAGTGCGGAATCATCGCGCCCACGCGCCGTGCGGCTTCAATCAGCAGGGTGCCTTTCGGCACGCTGATCGTATGGCCGTCGATCGTGACTCGAACTGTTTCTGCTGACGTATTCGGCATAATGTCAGTGCCTGGTTCCCACGGATTCCGGGCGGATCAAGTTAGCCGCCTCTGCTTCGTGAATCAGGGTCACGTATTCATGCCGCCAATGTTTCAGCGTGCTCATGATCGGCGACACCTCGGCATCGCCGAAGGCGCAAACTGTGCGGCCGGCGATGTTCTTGCACAGATCTGTCAGGGTTTCAAGGTCTTGCATCTGGCCGCGCTTGGCCATAATCCGGCGCATGGTCTGCACGAGCCAGGAACTGCCTTCCCGGCAGGGACTGCACTTGCCGCAGGACTCGTGATAGAAAAACTCCATCAGCCGGAGCGCGGCCCAGACCATGCTGGTGCCTTCTTCCATGACCGTGACCCCGCCGGAACCGAGCATCGATCCGGCCGCTGCGACGGATTCAAAATCCAGTTTCACATCCAGGTGATCGGGCGTGAGGAATGGGGCAGAAGCCCCGCCCGGGATAAACGCTTTCAGCGGCTTGTCCGATCGCATGCCTCCGGCATGTTCGAACACCAGCTCGCGAATCGTCACACCCATCGGCAATTCATAGTTGCCGGGACGTTTCACATGGC
>JABFSY010000153.1 GCA_013140395.1 Cyclobacteriaceae bacterium | reverse complement strand
GTTTTATGATGGCTACGTGGTGAATTCTATTTTAGACGCAGCCTATCGCTCGGCTAAAAGCAAACAGTGGGAGCCGGTGTTGCTTGACATTTGGCGTGGCCGCGTGGGCGTAAGCAAAGATGCACACCTCACCGAACACGATGCCGAGCATTATCTGGTCAAAGAAGAGATTACTCACTATGGTGCGAAGAAATTGATTTTGAAAAACAAGAAGAGCGGAAAGATTGTAGAGAAAATATTGAACTAAACGCTTACTCGAAAACATCCAAATCCTTTCCCGAAACAACTTTGCCTTGGTAATGGTCGGTAACTTCTTTTAGAAGTTTTTCGTCAGTAGAATCCCAAATGAGCTGATGATAGAGTACTACCAATTTGGGTTGAACCTTGGTGGCTACATCAGCTAATTGTAAAGTGGACGTATGAAAATTCTTGTGGTATGTCTGCCATTTGGGTGGCCTCCGCGACCAACCATCAACGGAATACACTTCATGCACCAATACATCGCAGTTCTTGGCAACCTCAATCAATCGCGCACTCCACGTGCAATCTCCTGAAATAACAATGCGCTTATCTGGTGTGATGAAATGAAAACCATATGCTTCCGGCCAACCCCCATGCTCCACTTTGAATGCCTCTACTGTAACCAACGAATCTTTATAAATAACCCCTTCTTTTATCTCCGTGACAACGGTTTTATAGGCGGTCGAGTCGCCTTTCTCTAAGCCAAAAATTCGAATGTGGAAATCCGGAGCATAAGCTTGAACAATATGATCGTTCAAGGACTTTGTTCCGGTTGGTCCATAAACCCGCAATGGTCCTTTCCGCTCGAGTACTGCGGGTGTCAATAAAAAATCAGGGTAACCAGAAGTATGGTCAGAATGCAAATGGGTAATGAACAACCTATTCAACAAAGTTGGATTCAATCCCTTGACACCTTTTTTGAAAGCTGCGGCAGCTCTCCTCACTACGCCTGGCCCACAGTCGATTACATATGGTGTGTTGTCTACGACTACAGCCACGGAAGGTCCAAACCTTTCTGGGTCAGCATTGGGAGTGCCCGTGCCTAGCAAAACAACTTTTGTTCTTGATTGTGAAATGCCCATAAAAGGCATCCATAAAAGTAGGAGAGTGATCAAAATCCCTTTCATTGGCGTTAGTTAAGAGTTTCAAAGTAAACAAACCGTGGCAAAAAAGCGACAGTGGGTGCAACTTGACAATTCGAAAATCGTTTCAACATCTAAAACCCTAAGCAAATGAAAACAGGAAAAAAAATTGTCTTTCTCGCGTTGACGTTGTTCGTGGGCGTACAAGTATTTGCGCAAGATAAAGCCACAGTGTATTTCATTCGATCTACAGGTGTAGGCCAAACACTGGCTTCCTATCGGATGTTTATCGATGATGCACTGGTATGCAAACTCAAAAACAAACAGTTCTCTGTTCACGAAGTTGAACCGGGCTTTCGTGCGATTGCCGTTCAGTCCGATATCAAATATCCACCTACTAAAATTGAAATGAAAGCGGGCGAAACATACTATGTGAGCATAGTGCTCAAGTCAGACGGATTTGGATTTTCAGCAAGTTGTGTAGAGATCACCGAAAATGCTGCCAAAATTGAAATGCAGGGAACCGGCAGGCGCGATAAATGCCTTTAACAAATTAAAATTAAGGCTTCTTCTTCGTTTTCAAAAAGATAAAATCGCCACCCTCATCACCCGTCTCAGCTATCACTCCTTCTTGGGGCACCGTGGCGCTGTTGTTGATCACCGCCATACGCAAGGTATTGAATAGCTGCTGAGCGGGAAGGAACTGATCGGTGTTTTGAGCCAAGCGCTTCAAAAGATATTCAACAAACACAGAGTTATCTGGAACAGCCGTCAAGGTTCCGCTCGTAATAGCTCTGCGGCTGGGCAACTTATACAGCATTTGATAATCGATAGATGCTGTTTTCATGTTAGGATCGCGGGTGCGAAAAAGACCTCCGCTAAAACAAGCATCACTCACCAATAACGTATGTGCCGAACTAATGCCTCTAAGCTGCTCACGAAGATCACTATTTGACAGCCAGTTGGACGGGTCAGATGCGTCTGCATCGCGGGGCCACCAATAGCCCTGTTTAATTTTTTCATCCCAAAAACCGTGTCCCGCATAAAAGATAAACAGATTGTCGTTGACGGTTATCTTGCTTCTCAGTTTGTACAACGCAGAAAATATGTCTCCACGGGTAGGATTTTCTAAAACGATTGTATTGTCTGGCTCAAAGCTGTAATTCTCGGTCAATACCTTTTTGATCTTCTGCGCATCTTTTACAGGGTTGTCAAGATTCAGTCGATCGTCCACATACCTAGAAACACCAATCAACAACGCATAGTATTTTCCTCCGGGCACCACTGACTTGCTCCCCGCCATGGCAGTGGCTACTTTCGCTTCATTCACACTTTCTGACGGAATTGGTTGTGCAGACTTTGCGGGAACTTCGCGCGTGACCTTTGGTTTGTCAGAAGCCTTGGCTACCGTAGAAGTTGGTTCAGAACTCAAGCGGTAGTTACCCTTTGTCCAGTTGTCAAAATCTTTTCTACTGATCGTTTCCATCATATTGAGTACAGAATTCCCCCAGAAGTTACGAACACCAATACCGCTAGGTTTTCCTGTTCTTCTTTCGGTGAAGATGACCGTACCGGTATTCATATTGATAAAAGTTACCCAAATAGCGCTCTTCATTATATCTCTGTTGAAGCTCTCTACATTAAACATTAGCCCTAAGCCGCTTTTACCAGTAAAATCATAACTACTGATCGCTTCCTCGATATCAGTTTTTGAGAGTTCGGTTTGAGGACCTGCAGCAATTCTAGACTTCACATCGATTGTTCTGTTTTTCGTTGAAGTAAGTGCAAAATCAAGGTAAACTTCCTTTCTTTTAAAAAAGCGACCAATATTGAATTTGGCCTGCTCTTTTGCCAACAAGTTATTCCACGCAACCATCAACTCACTATTCTTCTCAGACGCATTCAATTCGGTCAACCCTATGAATTTTGAATTGGTGAAGTCAAGGCCCAGCCATGTCACCGGCATTTTTGCATCAAAAATATTGTCCGATTGCTGAGCCCTCAATGTCAATGCCAACAGCACAAAGGCTGTCAACAAAACTCCCCTCGATGAATTTTTCATATCCGTTCGAATTATGTTTTCGAAATACAAATTTAGCAATTGTTCGGTATTGTTTTTTCTGGGCTTGCCAAGGGATGTTTTGGCAACGCACTATTCGAAATGTGGAAGTCCATCTCAATTCCCAAATATTTCTTACTTTTATCCTTTAAACTAACCCACAAAACATGAAAACTAGAGTTTTATTCCTCTGCCTGGCGCTGATTTTTTCCGGCACGCAAGTTTTCTCTCAGCTCTCCAAAAAGGAGAAGAAAGAATGGAAAAAGAAAGCAAAAGAATACGCTAAAAATCCAGCTAACCTGAAAACGTTGGTGGAAACCAAGCAAATCATCGAAACCGACAATTCGGCTTTGAAAGGACAGGTCAGTACACTCAATGGACAAATCAGTGATAAGAATGCTAAGATTGCCGAATTAGAAGATGAAATTTCTAAGATGCGAAGCGAATTGACCTCGACTAAAGCTGAGCTGGCACAACTAAAGGAAACTCCAACGATCAATCCAATGGATTTTTCAAAAGGTGTTGTTTTCAAAGTGCAGATAGGCGCTTTCAAAAACAAAGACCTGGCAAAGTACTTTGACAATAATCCAAACTTCGGTGGAGAGGCAACGGATAAAGGAGAACAAAAGTTTACCATTGGTGTTTTTCGCGATTATTGGGAAGCCGATAAGTTCAAAAAATACCTTCGCGGAATGGGCGTGAAGGATGCTTGGATTGTTCCATTTAAAGACGGACAACGGGTTGATATTAAAGATGTTTTAGAAGGTGTGGTGGCCGATAAGGCCGGTGATAAAAAATAAACCGTTCACACAACATATTAACAGGGCAACCCACGGGTTGCCCTTTTTTTGTGCCCCACAAAAAACGAATACTACATTGTTAGCTTTGCGTGACCTCTCAACTCACTTGCGATTGTTTATTTTTGCTTCATGATACGACTTTCTGCGCTTCTGACTTTCTGCCTCTTTGCGAACACCGTACTTTCTCAAATCCGGCTAGATCGGCTTGAGGTTCTGTCAAAGCAGGAGTACAAGATAATTGGTTCAGATATCTTGGTGGTCGATACGTTGGTTATGAGGGACTCCTCTCGCATTATCCTTAATCAAGATGTGAAAGAAAATATCATCAACGCTAAGGTCATAGTCGTTGGAAACGGGTGTGTGATTAGCGGACACGGGAAAAATGGAACGCCAGGGAAGACTGGAGTAGTTGGCAGAGGGCAAAGTGCACCATGCCGCAACGGTGACGTAGGAAAAGACGGTGAAGAAGGAAAACCAGGAACGGATGGGCTTAACCTATCATTTTACGTCAATAGTGTAAAAATTGATGGTGTCTTGACGATCGACTTAAATGGTGGCGATGGGGGAAGTGGAGGAAGAGGCGGCAAAGGTGGCGATGGGGGATCGGGAACGCAAGTTTGTAAGGGGGGAAATGGTGGAAATGGTGGAAATGGTGGAAATGGCGCTACAGGCGGAAATGGGGGCATTTTGAAAATGACGTGCAAGACATGTGTAGACCTCCCCAAGATGCAGGGGACAAAACTTCAATTTAAGAATTACGGTGGCTTTGCAGGTGCTGGAGGAGTTGGAGGAAACGGTGGTCAGGCAGGACTAGGGCCGCAAGATGGAAAAAATGGAAAAAGAGGAATTGCCGGTCTGGATGGACTAGCAGGAAAGGCAGGCGCTTTTACAATCGAACAAAAATAAGCACATGCAACGAAAGTGGTTACGCAAAGCTGTCCCTGCTCCAGGTGAAATCGAAACGCTTAGCCAACAGATTAATGTTAATCCTTCTCTTACGTCTGTTTTGCTACAGCGCGGCATTGACAACTTTGACCTGGCAAAAAAATTCTTTCGCCCTTCTTTAGCCGAGCTTCATAGCCCTTTTCTCCTGACGGATATGGCAAAAGCAGTGTCCCGATTAAACACTGCTATTGAAAACCATGAGAGAATTTTAATTTATGGAGACTATGACGTTGATGGAACAACTTCTGTTGCATTGGTGTATAGCTACCTCCAAAGCTTTTATCCACTTTGCGATTTTTATATACCGGATCGACATACTGAGGGCTATGGTGTTTCGGAAGTTGGCATAAAATGGGCGGAGGATAATGGATTTAGTTTGATTATTGCATTGGATCTTGGTGTGAAAGCTATTGACGCTGTCACGTTGGCTACGGAGAAAAAAATTGATTTTATTATCTGCGATCACCACCTGCCAGGCACAGACATACCCAACGCAATCGCTGTGCTCGACCCAAAAAGAAGTGATTGTGACTATCCCTTCAAAGAGCTAAGCGGATGTGGCTTGGGTTTCAAATTAATGCAAGCCTATGCACAGTCATACCGAAAGGAAGAAGAACTGAATGAATACCTTGATTTGGTTGCCGTAAGCATAGCCTCAGATATC
>JABFSY010000110.1 GCA_013140395.1 Cyclobacteriaceae bacterium | reverse complement strand
CCATTTAAAAGGTGATTTGGTTAAAGCCGCAAAGTTATTAGAATCTATCCACAAACATTCTGGAAAATCCGTGCGAATCGGCATCACGGGCTCACCGGGTGTTGGGAAAAGCACTTTTATTGAGACGTTTGGTAGACATCTAACAGCTCAGAATAAAAAGGTAGCGGTATTGGCAATCGATCCAAGTAGCTATAAGACCAAAGGAAGCATTTTGGGCGATAAAACGCGCATGGAGGAACTGGCGAAAGATCCGCTGGCTTTTATTCGACCAAGCGCTACCCGTAATACACTAGGAGGAGTGACTACAGGAACCAGAGAATCCATTTTACTTTGTGAAGCGGCAGGCTTTGATTTTATCATTATCGAAACGGTCGGTGTGGGGCAATCGGAAATTGCAGTCAGAAATTTGGTCGATTTTTTTCTTCTTCTCCAGTTAGCCGGATCAGGAGATGAGTTGCAAGGCATTAAAAAAGGAATCATGGAAATGGCCGATGGCATTGCCATCACAAAGGCTGATGGGGAGAATCTAAAAAAAGCGACACAGGCACAGGCTGACTTTACCCATGCCCTCCATCTTTTTCAGTTGCCCGATTCGGGCTGGAATCGAAAGGTATTGATGACTTCTGCGCTAGAGAAAAAAGGAATTGAAGAAACAATCAACATGATTACGGAATACGTTCGATTTACAAGTGCAAATGGCTATTTTGAGAAAAATAGGCATCATCAAGACATCGTCTGTTTTCATGACTGTTTTAATTCTTCTTTGCTACATCTTCTAATGCAACGGAGCTCCCTAGAGAAAAGTAAAAAGGAAATGGAGAAGGAAATTATTGCGGGTCAGATCACACCCTGGCAGGCAAGTCGCCAACTTTCAAACCTAATGCTCGATACTCTTAAAAAAATATAGTTGTTGATCTGTAACTAAGCATTAAACCGAGTCCATTCGAGAAAGTTCTATTACCTGTTTTGGAGAATGGAAATCAACGTCCTCCCTCAAACCAAAACAATATCCATTCTGTGATTTTCGCTGCGCAATCTCGCTAAAAGCGAATTTAGTCTAAGCCATATTGGCCGATTTTAAACGAATTAACTTCATTTTAATGCCATTTTTGCTGAAATCCATTCATTACTTGAGATGGATGATATTTTGATGGTAGAAGTAAAAAAACCAATACTATGAATCTCGACAAATTCACGATAAAATCTCAGGAAGCTTTGCAAAAGTCAGCAGAGATCGCTTCGGGTTTGCAACAGCAATCTATCGAGCCGGGTCATTTGTTTAAAGCTATTTTGGAAACCGATGAGAATGTTTCGAACTATCTTTTTAAGAAGCTCAATATTAACGGACAAATACTCGAAACTAAGCTCGAAGAAATCGTCAACTCGTATCCAAAAGTTTCTGGACAGCAAGCGTATTTATCAAACACGAGCAACACCGTACTTCAAAATGCTGAAAAAGAACTGCGTGAATTCAAAGACGAATTTGTCGCGATAGAACACTTGCTACTGGCTCTTCTTGCCACAAAAGACAAAGTGGCTACTTTAATGAAAGATGTGGGGTTTGATCGTACTGGCCTGGTGAAAGCCATCAAAGAATTGCGTGGGGGTACTAGCGTAAAAGATCAAAATGCAGAAGCAAAATATAAGTCACTGGAACGTTACTCAAAAAATTTGAACGATCTGGCCAAGAGAGGAAAGATCGACCCGGTGATTGGCCGTGATGAAGAGATCAGGCGGGTGCTACAAATTTTAGCTCGCAGAACAAAAAACAATCCCATTCTTTTAGGCGAGCCGGGGGTTGGAAAAACAGCTATCGTAGAGGGGATGGCACAACGAATTGTAAACGGTGATGTGCCGGAAAATCTAAAAACAAAAATACTTGTATCGCTGGACATGGGTCTACTGGTGGCGGGCGCAAAATATAAAGGTGAATTTGAAGAAAGGCTAAAAGCAGTCATCAAAGAAGTGACTGATTCCGATGGAGAGATCATTCTGTTTATTGACGAGATTCACACGTTGATCGGAGCTGGCGGAGGTGAGGGCGCTATGGATGCTGCTAACCTGTTAAAGCCTGCACTGGCAAGAGGTGAACTTCATGCCATTGGCGCAACTACCTTGAAAGAATACCAAAAGTACATTGAGAAAGATAAAGCACTTGAACGTAGGTTCCAGGCAGTGATGGTGGATGAACCTTCGATCGAGGATTCCATTTCTATCCTTCGAGGAATCAAAGACAAATATGAATTACATCACGGTGTACGCATAAAGGATGATGCTGTTATCTCAGCAGTGGAATTGTCAAGCCGTTACATCTCAGATCGTTTCCTACCCGACAAGGCGATTGGCTTAATGGATGAGGCGGCTTCTAAACTTCGTTTGGAAATGGATTCATTGCCTGAGGAACTCGATGAATTGAATCGGAAGATCATGCAGTTAGAAATCGAGCGAGAAGCCATCCGAAGAGAAAAAAATAAAGAGAAGGAATCTATTTTAAGCAAAGACATTGCAGAGCTTACCGAAACACGGAATTCGTTAAAAGCGAAATGGGAAAGTGAGAAAGAAGTGGTGCAAGGCATACGTTGGGAGAAAGAGGCAATGGATAAATTAAAGTTTGAGGCGGAGCAAGCTGAGAAAGCGGGCGACTATGGAAAAGTGGCGGAGATTCGGTATGGCAAAATTACAGAAGCCGAAAAACGATTGACGAGCCTGGAAGCAAAAATGAAAGCTATGCAGGGAGAACATTCTCTGATGAAAGAAGAAGTTGATAGCGAAGATATTGCAGAGATTGTAGCGAAGTGGACAGGCATTCCTGTTGCGCGAATGCTGCAGAGTGAGCGCGAAAAATTGCTGAACCTTGAAGAGGAATTAAGTAAGCGAGTTGCGGGACAAGAAGAAGCCATAAAAGCACTGAGTGATGCCGTGCGCAGAAGCCGTGCCGGGTTGCAAGATCCAAAACGCCCCATTGGCTCGTTTATATTTATGGGAACCACGGGTGTGGGAAAAACGGAACTATCAAAGGCATTGGCAGACTACCTCTTCAATGACGACAATGCGATGGTGAGAATTGATATGAGCGAATACCAAGAAAAACATAGCGTGAGTCGGCTGATTGGAGCACCTCCAGGATATGTAGGTTACGATGAAGGTGGTCAATTGACAGAAGCCGTGCGAAGAAAACCCTATTCGGTAATCCTACTGGACGAAATAGAAAAGGCACATCCAGATGTATTCAATATTTTGCTGCAGGTACTTGACGATGGTCGTCTCACCGACAATAAGGGCAGAACAGCTAACTTTAAGAACACCATAATCATCCTAACAACAAATATTGGATCGATGATTATTCAGGAGAACTTCGAAAAGATCACCGATGCGAATTATTTTGAGGTGATCGAAGAGACGAAAGAACAAGTTCTGGAATTACTTAAAAAATCAGTAAGGCCAGAATTTTTGAATCGAATCGATGAAACCATCATGTTCAGGCCTCTCACAAAAACAGACATTAAAAAGATTGTGGGCATACAATTTCAAGAAATCCAGAAACGTTTAACGGAAGTGGGCATAAAACTCCAAATTTCAGAACAAGCGTTAAACAGATTGGCAAAACTTGGCTACGATCCTCAATTTGGGGCGCGGCCTCTAAAGAGAGTGATTCAATGCGAAATCCTTAATGAGCTCTCCAAACAAATTTTGTCTGGAAAAGTGAACAAGGAATCGGTGATTTTTGTTGAATTGAAAAACGAAGTAGAGTTTGAATTCGTTAACGTACAAAATAGCGAAGTAGTCGCTTAAGAAGATAAAGGTTGTGTGTTGGGTTTGTGGGGTCCATCCCGATCAATCGGGGTGGTTTTGGGGTGAGGCGGGCTGAGGAGCCCGCCTTTTTCTATGTCTAATTTTTGAGCCACTTCTGGGGATCAAGTGGCGTTGTATTTTTGAATATCTGAAACCGCAACTCTGAAATGCCCTCACTGGTGGCCACTACTTTCCCGATTTCGGTGTTAGGTATCACTTTTTGACCCGTCTTTACGGTTACGTCTTTCAAACCAGCATAAACGGTAAAGAATTCACCGTGCCCAATAATTACGGCTGTGCCTAGTCCACCAATTAGCGCTACTCTCTTGACTTCTCCTCCAAAAATTGTTTTGACGGTTTCACCTTGTTTCGTCTGAATGTTAATTCCGTCATTTTGAATTTCAATTCCTTTAAGCACCGGATGCATCTGCCGGCCAAAACGTTGTGAAACAAACCCGCTAGCGGGCCATGAAAATTTCATTTTGTTTTCTTCAAAAGAAGCCGACAAGGCAATAGAAGCATCGGCATCCTCTTCTTCCTTTACCTCTTCCGCCTTTTTGTTCGCCTTTGCTTTTAACTCACGCAATCGCTTGGCCTCCGCAGCCGCGCGTTCCATTTCTTCTTTGATAATTTTAGCGATCAAATTGTCCAGCTCAGCAATTGCCTTTTTTGTTTCAACCAAATCTCGTTTCAACCTTTTCTCCTCTTTCTCCAGACTGCGTACTAATGTTTTCTTTTTTGTCTTTAACCCGGTAAGTTGTTTGCTCTCCTTCTCTTCTTCCGTCAGCAAAGTTTGCTTCTCACTCTTTTTAACTTCAATAACCCGGATCTGTTCTGAAAGAATCTGCTGAACCTTTGCAATGGCTTCTGCCTGTTCCTGACGGGCTTTGCCATATTGCTCCATGTATTTAAGTCTCATCAATAACTGGTCGAACGACCGCGCGGAAAATAAAAAGGTTAGTCGGTCTACTTTGCCGCTCGCCTTCTGAGTCGCAAAAACCATAGCGGCATACTCTTCCTTTAACTTGTCAACATCTCTTTCAAGCGCGCCAATGATTTCATTGTTTTCACTAATATCATACTCCAGGAGTTCCACCTCAGACTGAATGGAAGCCATTAATACTTCTTGTTGTTCAATTCGTTTGTTTAAAGCGCTTAACTCCCCAATAGAATTCCTTTTCTCAACGGTCGTCTCTACAAGGATTTTTTCGGTTTCCTTAATCTTTGCGAGATTCTCTTGTTTCTCTCGCTGCAACTGCGATTTAGATTTCTGTGAAAAGGCAAATGCGGACAGCAGCAGACATAGAGACAGCAGAAAGCATCTTCTACCTACGATCATATCTTTTGGGGATATTGAAGGGGAACCGAAGCTCTTTATCACCAACCTCGGCTTTGCTGTACTCGAAAACGATCGTATTATTCACCACGCCTTTTTGTGTCTTGTAAAGTAGTTCAATAACTCCTTTAAACGGAAATAACTTGTCGCCCACAGGCTGGAAGTCAGAATAATCGAGGCGAATCATATTGCCTGTACTCGTTTCCGATAATTCCACTAACTCCAATTTTTTTGACTCTTTATTGATCAGATTCCTGATATTGATCGATCCCTGTTTTTGATTCAGTCTATTGTACTTTTCTTCTACATTGATCTCATCTGTAGGTCCTTTTGACATTATCAGATTCCCCAACATGGCCGATTGAATTACTTGGAAATCAATTTTAAAATTAAAACGCCTGGACAATTCCGGATAGTCAAAAACGTAATACTCTTTATCAACCGTGCTGACGATGGTAATAGAATCTTTATTGATCAATGCTTTT
>JABFSY010000195.1 GCA_013140395.1 Cyclobacteriaceae bacterium | reverse complement strand
ACATGATATAAGTGAAAAACACATATTCATGATCACCAAGGTCGATCAACCCAACAATCAATTACCTGAATTGCCTCCGGCAAGGAATCAGATCGAGACTGTGAAGGTACTCAGGCAGTTGGTAAAATCTGCCGTGGCGTTGGCAGAGTTAAAGGGGCTAACAAATACGTTACCCAATCCGGCTATTTTACTCAATGCCGTAATCCTGAAAGAGGCACGGGCCAGTTCTGAAATTGAAAATGTAATCACCACCCAAGACAAACTCTACCAGGCACTTTCGGCAAAAGGATGGGAACCGGATGTGGCCACCAAAGAAGTGCTCCGCTACCGGGAGGCAACACTGTATGGATATAAATTCATTCAGCAGAAAGGATTTATCAACACGAATACCATTACCGCCATTCAAAAAATACTGGAAGACAATAATGCGGGCATACGCAAACTTCCGGGTACGGCATTGCGCAATGCAGCTACAAATCAGTTGATCTATACACCCCCGGATGATCATGATTCTATTTTGCGATTGATGAAGAACCTGGAGAATTATTTAAATGCTCAGGATGATATTTCACCTTTGATCAAAATGGCTATTCAGCACTATCAGTTCGAGAGCATTCATCCTTTCTATGATGGAAATGGTAGAACAGGCAGAATCATCAACATCCTTTACCTGATTCTTCACAACTTATTGGAAACCCCTGTTCTCTATTTAAGTGACTACATCATTAATACCAAATCAGAGTATTACCGATTGTTGCAGGAAGTACGAACAAAAGATAAATGGGAAGATTGGATACTTTATGTATTGCGTGGTGTAGAATCCACTTCGCTTGAAACCAGCGCTCAGATAAAAGCAATACAGAAACTCTTTCATAGTACGCAGGAAAAAATCCGTAAAGAGGCGCCTGGAGCTTATGATAAAGAGTTGATTGAAATTCTGTTTGAACATCCCTATTGTAAAACTGAAATGATTACCAATCGTCTGAAAGTGTCGCGCGTCACGGCTTCGAAATACTTGAAGAAACTGGAGCAGATTGGAATTCTAAAACCAAAGAAAGTCTGGAAAGAAACATTATATGTGAATACCCGCCTTTTTGAATTGTTGAAAAAGTAAGTGGAACGAAGCTATTATCCGCTCATACTTACTATTCCCCACTCTAGCGCAAGGGTCTTGTGCTTCTACATCCGTGCTGGCTGACAAAAGTCCCCGCTAGCGCGCGTTTGCAACGCGTGCTATACGTAATTGCCATTCCTCTTGGGTAATTAGTATATTTTGACAATGGTTTTCATTCATCAATATCTGGATCTATGATGAACATACAAACAATAACCAGGGATTGAAAAAGATGCCAGAAAACTCCAATAAGATAAACACCTATACCCGACTCAATTAAATTAAAAATATAGGCCAGTTGCAATAAAAATACAAGGGTAGATAGGCAAAGCATCATAACTCGAATTTTAATCGAAGAGCTTTGATCCACAAACAGCACCATAACACCTTGTGCAAAGGTGAATAGACCAAGAAACCCGCCACACCACATCCATAATTGTCTTTCATCCGAAATAAACTGCAAGGCTAAAAGCGGCAAACAACTGTAAACAAATGCCTGCAGGGTGTGACTGATAATACCCTGGTATAATCTTACATTCCAACCTTTTGTAGATCGTTTTCTGAATTCAGCGACAATCGCTGAAAAAGCTAAGACCGCAATTGAGGACTCAATGAAGGTATGCAGTAATTCCATAGGTATGGCAATATCGCAAAGTTACATTACACGAAAAAAACTTAGTTGTAATTTATCCCCTCTTGAAGGGGAAAGGGGCTGGCAAAAAATCATTTTCTTTCTTTCCGTGTCGTCAGGTCTTACATCTAATAAACCCTATCAATCCAAATACAACTACTATGAAACCATAAGCGCGCTGGCCGCCCGGCTCGAGGGCTAAAGAGAGAGTTAGCCTAACTCAATCTTCTTTAGCAACCCTCGTTCTTGTTGGTCGCCTGACTGTCAGGCGCCCAACACCAACGGTGGGTAACAACCACTATTACTTAGTCTTCATAGTAATACCCAAAAATAATCCCCATTTCATCCTCACTGGTGAGTCCAAAATTGACTATTCTGTCTTTGGTGTTATTGTATGTGATCTCACTGACGAGTCCTTCACCAACCTGAAGTATAAGTGGGTTGGAAAAATTGATCACTTCCGGGTGGTGCCAGTCTGTGCTGGTGTATACTATTTCACCATCACGCGGGCCGTTCTTGATCTTAATGACAAACTTCTCACCCAATTGATGCGTGTGTGAAGTGAGCGACACGATAGACGTCTTTTTGTCCATCAGATAAATGCGCGTAATGGTGGTGCGCTGCTTGGCCGGCAAGCTGAAGCTTGTATTGCCCAGGTTAAGGGTGCGCGCCACCTTCTGAACATTCGCCAGCGGAGTTGTATAGAAGTTCACATTTACTTCACCTGTAATTTCTTCGCGTCCTTTATTCACATAGTGGCTATTGAAATCCAAGGCCATATAAGCCGGTATTCGCAAGGCCACCCCGGGCGGAAGGCTCAAGTCAGAAAAGTTCGTTTGTGCTCCGGCCACATACACGTGATAACGCATGGGTAGCATGTTACCCAAATTCATACTGCCATCGGCATTTCGAATGTCCCGCACGACATCCAGCGGGGGTATAGCCGAAGATGTGATGGTGCTTGCAAAATCATACAGCAAAAAATGGTGGCTGTTTTGCCGCATTTTGATCTCGATGCGGTTGACATACAGGTCGGTGGTATTACCCAGGCTCTTATACACAAAAAATTCGCGCTCGAAATTAGGTGCCACTTTAAATGGACCTAGGATAAGTTGAATACCTGTGCCAGGCGCTGGGGGCATTAACGGTTCAAACGTTTCCGGTTGTGGTGTGGTGTCGTCCAACAGTGTTACATCATCTACAACCTTTCCTTCGCGTGGTGCCCCTGCCTCAATCCACCTGCGCACAAACTCAACTTGGCCCTGGGATAGCAGTGGGAGGCCGAGCGGCATGGGATTTCCGTAGTCGTTCACATGGTGACCACTGCTGCTGGCGTGCAACTTATGGTGCAATAAACTCTCAGCTGATTGGAATGGTTTTACCCGCATCATCTTATCCCTGGCTGCATTGGAATTCGCGGGCACAATGTCGATCAAATTGTTGTAAACCTCGGATGAGGTAAGAACCAGTTTGTGCTGAGCAAACGAGAGGTCTGTATTGGATTGGTGGCAACCCGAAGTTGCGCATTGTGTGTTGAGTATGCGCGTTTGAATCAAGTCAAATGAAGACGCAGTTTCGCTCGTCTCTTGCTGGCAGGATTGATAAACCAGTAGGCTTGTCAATGCAATAATCCCAACGATAAACTTTCGACCCATGTGACAAAGCTACTAAGAGATAGCTGATTGTCGAAGCCTATTGGAACCTAAATTGAATCATCGCATAGACCGTCAGGTCGAAAGACCTGACGACACAAAAGGTTCCCGGCAAAAAAACCGCTTCGTTTTATTGAGCCTCCAGCGCAAGCACTAAGTTGCGGGGCTGCATTTCGGGAGGGGCCGCAAGGAGAATTTTCTTTCCGCTAGCCTGAAGAATGATGAAGGGGAATTTCTCAATGGTGCCATCTGGATAAATGCTGACCACGTACACCTTTACCGTTCGGTCATTAGCATTTTCTTCCTGCGTACTGGTAAAATAGTAGCCTTGCTTTTCTTGCAGGCCCATCCCCTCAAGGTGGGCTACATTGGCGGAGCCGTCATTAGGGGTTTTATTTTCATCGAGCACAAGCGTCACCTTTGAGTATTTACCTAGCAAATCGCGGCTTTCGGGTGTCATGTCTTTTGGTGCACTCAGCCATTGAATAGTATGTATAAACGGTTCACCTTTATTCTGCCGAAAGGAGGACTCCAACAACCCGGCATCTTTCGCGCCCCACTTCTTGCCCACGAGCAACTCACGAGCTTCCTCTGCTGAGCCAGGCGGTCCATCGCCTTTGCAGGCCGAGAGGACCAAGGCACAAAAGAACACGAATGAAAGCGAGTAGTAATTTTTCATGCGACATGTAGGTTTAGGTACAGTAAGGTAGTAAAAAAATAACCTGCACATTGAATTTAAATTTTGCGAGTTCTATGCCGGGGTCATCTTAAAAAATCATCTAACTGTCAGCCTGAGCCTGTCGAAGGCTTTCGTGCCGTCAGGTCTTACGACCTGAAAGACAGAATTCAGAATTAGAAAACACGTTAAGCCGATACAAAAACAATCATAAAGAAAAAGTGTGGTTGAGTTATTAGAACTCACATTCAACAAGCTTGAGATTTTTTCTTGCTCAGTTCTTGCGACTGTCAGCCTGAGCCCCGATAGTTATGAAACGAAGGCTACTTGCAACTCCACAGCTAACTCAATTTATTTTTTTGCGTGTGCCCTGAGGAGTCAACAATAGATAAAATCAACGCGTTGAAAATAAATATTCAACTTTTATGAACTACTACTTGCAAAAGAAAAAACCTTAGTTATATATTCGCACCATGCTAAAACAAACGCACATATTATATCGACCCAGCGAAATGAAAAATTTCGATAGTCGATTTATCTCCGGTTTTTTCAGTTGAATCAATACTCTTGAAACATAAAGAAAAACCCGGACCACGTTCGGGTTTTTTGTTTATCAGCACTTTTTGCTGACTCAATCACACGAACAGAATTAAAATTTTACGCCAGCAATGGTGGTGGAATTGTTTTGTCTAAACTGAATAGTAAGCCTGAGCAAGGTGATAAAAAGAAAATGTTATGAAACGGAAAATGTTAAGCGGAAAAGACTTGATGAAGCTGGGCTACCCAGAAGGGCGCGCCATCGGCATGGCCATCAATACCGCGCAGAAATATTTCAAGCGAGCAGAGAAAGACGAAATCTTCGGCATGCTCAAAGCGGTGCTCTTAAACCCAAAGGAATACATACAAGATTCTATTTGGAGCAAAGTGGCGTTGGAGCTGGTGCCTACAGAGAAAAAATCGCTGTGGCATGAAATGCGAAAGAACCGCATTGACTACACCATTTTCGGAGCTGCGGAGATTGAAGAAGGCGCACGAAACCAAATGGAGATCGCCATGAAACTGCCGGTGACAGTGGCAGGTGCATTGATGCCAGACGCGCACCAAGGCTATGGCTTGCCCATCGGTGGTGTGCTGGCTGTACATAATGCAGTGATCCCCTACGGAGTAGGTGTTGATATCGGTTGCCGGATGTGTTTGACGGCCTATCCATTGGATGAAAAATTCCTGGAACGTCATCGACACAATCTGAAGAGCATGCTGATCGAGAACACCTGCTTCGGGCGCGAAACGTTCAAGCGGCCAAAAGAAGATGAGGTGTTGGAGCGGAAACTGTTCAACGAAATCCAAATCCTGAAAGGGTTGAAGGGACGAGCAGCAATGCAAATAGGTTCATCTGGAAGTGGCAACCACTTCGTGGAGTTTGGGTTGATTGATCTGCACGAAGGCAACGAATGCCTGCCTGCCGGACAGGCAGGGAAACTGGCAAGTGGTAAATATCTGTCGGTGTTATCGCACTCAGGCTCACGCGGGCTAGGTGCAGAGATCGCTCGTCACT
>JABFSY010000442.1 GCA_013140395.1 Cyclobacteriaceae bacterium | reverse complement strand
TTATTATATCTTTGGCGTTCTAAAAATAAATATGAATTGGATCTATGAACCTTGGCCCTGGTATGTAGCAGGGCCGTTAATTGGTGCTACTGTTCCCCTACTTCTTTTGTTAGGGAATAAAAAATTAGGCATCTCATCTTCCTTACGACATGCGTGCGCAGCTATCTTTCCTGCCAATATTTCGCTTTTCAAGTATGATTGGAAAAAAGAAAGTTGGAATCTTCTGTTCGTAGTCGGGCTGTTTATTGGTGGATACATAGGAGGTTCCGTGTTGGCAAATCCCAATCCGGTGGCCATCTCTGAAAATACCCAAAACTACTTATCCTCATTTGGAATTCAATCTAATCCAGGATTGATGCCGACTGAATTGTTTAACTGGCAGACAATACTATCATTTAAAGGATTTCTTTTGATGGTGGTGGGTGGATTCTTAGTGGGCTTCGGTACACGCTATGCACGTGGTTGTACTTCGGGGCATGGCATCTTAGGTCTCTCTGCGCTACAATGGCCTTCGCTAGTTGCCACTGCTTCCTTTTTTGGAGGAGGTATATTGTTCAGCAAGTTTATTCTACCTCACATTTTAGCTTTATGAAGAATATTCAGTACATCGTAGTCGGCATTTTTTTTGGTATGGTGCTGACGAAAGGCGAAGCCATCTCGTGGTATAGAATGCAAGAAATGTTTCGCTTCGAAAGTTTTCACATGTTTGGCATTTTCATGACAGCCATTCCTACCGGAGCGATTCTTCTTTTTCTTATGAGAAAAGCCAAACTGAAAACACTCGAGGGTGAGCCAATCGAAATGCCGGTCAAACCCTATCATCATGGCGTTGTTATTGGAAGCATCCTCTTTGGATTCGGTTGGGCATTGACGGGCGCATGCCCCGGCCCCATCTATGCGCAGATTGGCAGCGGCTTTTTAGTCACCATTGTTACCTTACTTTCAGCACTACTTGGCACTTGGTGTTACGGATACTTTCAAAAATATCTACCCGATTGATAACCAGCTCCGCTTTAAGCCATCAGTAAAAGAATTAGCACTGTTCTAACGATGGTATTGGAAATCTACACAAAGATTTTCCATCTTTAGTGCATACAAACCCTACCCCTATGTCTATTCGATTAGTCATTCTATTAGTAGCAATTAGTCAGGCCGCTTTTGGCCAGCACGTGCCGACCTTTGAAGAAGTCATTTCGCTGCGCAGTGTAGGCGGTGTGCAACTTTCGGCCGATGGAAAAACGATGGTGTATACGGTGCAAACCACCGACTGGAATGAAAACCGTTACGACACAGAAATTTGGCTTTGTCATGAAGGGGGCAAGCCTTTTCAGCTAACAAACAACGTTAAAAACGCAAGTACCAATCCGCTCTTTTCGCCTGATGGCCAGTGGTTGGCTTTTTTATCAGATCGTGGAAACAAAAACCAGATTTATGCGCTTCGATTGAGCGGTGGCGAGGCCCGAGCGCTAACACGAGAAGAGGAAGGCATTTCTTTTTTCGACTGGCATCCTGATGGAAAACGCTTCGTGTTTGTCAAAAACGAGAGCGAAGAAAAAACTAAAAAAGATCGCGAGAAAAGATATGGGGCCTTTGAAACAGACGACAAAGAGTTTTCTCTTTCACATCTATGGCAAATTGACTTTATGCCCAATATGTCAGACCCAAGTGAAAAGCCTTGTTACGAAACCATCGATTCACTCAAGCTGAAAGCGGGTTGCATTCAATGGCCAAAAGCAAAACGTATCACCGAAGGGAATTTTACGGTCACCAATTTTTCCATTTCTCCGGACGGAACCAAAATCGCGTTCAGCCATCAGCCCGATCCGCTCATCAATTCATTTGCAAAATCGGATATCTCATGGGTGGATATAGAGACAAAAAAAGTCAACAGACTGGTCAATAACCTCAGTTCGGATTCTTTCGAAGATTGGTCGCCCGATTCAAACGAAATTTTATATACGACTAATTTGAATGACTCGATCTCAAATTTCTACGCCAATTCGAAACTATTTGCGATCAATATAGAAACCAAAACATCGAGGCAACTTGCAAAAAACCTGGATGAGGATTTGGGTGGACTAAGTTGGGAAGCCAATGGAATTTATACTTCGATGTATAACAAGACCAAACGCGTATTGTACCGTATTGACCCCTCAACCGGTGCGGATACCATATTCAAAAATTCGCCCGACCAGATTTTTGGATTTTCTTTTTCAAAGGACGGGCGTGCACTAGCTTTTGTTGGTAAAAATGGCGATCAACTTTCGGAAGTGTGGTTAGACGGCAATGGCTCAACTATCATGATCAGTAACTTCAATGATCAAATCAAAGATTGGAAAACAGCACAAAGCGAGGTCATCAGTTGGAAAAGTAAAGATGGTGCAACCATTGAAGGAGTATTGCACAAACCCAAAAATTATGACGCCACCAAAAAATATCCATTGCTGGTTGTCATTCATGGGGGCCCTACCAGTATTGATACCCCTACTCCTGTGCCCGGTGGTGTATATCCCATTGTTCAGTGGCTCGACAAAGGTTGTTTGGTGCTTCGACCGAACTATCGAGGATCGGCAGGATATGGTGAGTCGTTTCGATCGTTGAACGTGAAAAATCTTGGTGTCGGTGATATGTGGGACGTGATGAGTGGCATTGATTACCTCGATAAAAAGGGGATGATCGACAAAACAAAAATGGGTAGCATGGGCTGGAGTCAGGGCGGGTATATTTCAGCTTTCCTCACTACCAATACGGATGTGTTCAAAGCAATTTCTGTTGGTGCCGGCATCAGCAACTGGACAACGTATTATGTCAGCACTGATATTCATCCGTTCACACGACAATATTTGAAAGCCACACCCTGGAGTGATGAAACGATCTACAAGAAGACTTCTCCAATGACGAACATCAACAAAGCCAAAACGCCTACTCTCATACAACACGGAGAATTTGATAAGCGCGTACCTATCTCAAATGCCTACGAATTGCTTCAGGGTCTGCGCGACAAAAAAGTGCCTAGCGAATTAATTGTGTACAAGGGTTTCGGACATGGTATTAACAAGCCCAAGGAACGATTGGCCGCCAACTGGCATAACTGGCAATGGTTCAATAAATATGTGTGGGGTGAGAAAGTTGAATTGCCTGTTGGGGAAAAGAAATAGTTGAAATCATTTCTACTGATCTTATGATTTAACCCAGATTTTCAGGCAACTGCAAAATCCGGATTTAGATGACTAGCAAAAATTCTGCTTTGGCTAAAAACTATCCGTAGATCCCCCTCCACCAAATTTTCCACCTCCTCCAGTTTCAATTTGATTATTCGACTGGGACTGATTCCCTCCCAGTGTTTGTGAAATGACAAAGGCCTGTAGGTTGAGATTGGCCCATTTTTCTGCCAGGTGATTTTCCCGAGTAAATCCTCCACGCATTGTTTTCAAATAATTAAATAACAGCAACGCAATACCAAATAACAAAGCACCCGCCACCGTCAGCGTGATCTCCGGGTGACCAAATCCATAGTAATATTTGAAGGTGAAGACGGTGAATGCAATCGCTATTAAGCTGACCCGTAGCGCCAAAACATCTTTGTGTTTTATCCCTACATACAAAAGAGCAAAAGGGACGATGATCGTCAGCGCATAAAAAAGAAAGGCGAACGGGATATCTTGTCCCTCCACTAGTTCCAGATTCATGAGATTGATACTCAACTCGCGTACTACTAAATAATTTCCAGCCGCATAAACAAGCAGCAAGCTGATTGTTTCAACAATCATCATGTTAAGTGACCAGAACTGTAAGTGATCACGCACCTTGAACTTTCGCGTGATTGCATATACGGACCCAAAGCAAACAATAAATACAAAGGGAATGACTTGTTGAAAAATACCTCCGGCCTCGTAACAGGTGTAAAACAAAAGTCCGGCAAAAGATCCGATCGCAGCCATCGTGGTGAGTAAATCCAGGTAACGAAAAGCAGCATAGGAAAATACAAGCAGGCAGGTGATTAAAATAACGTAGGTATTAAAATCAGCCATCCAACTTAATCCAACTATGGCAAATCCACAGGCGTGATATAGTATGCACTCAGCGACCCCCGATTTATAGTGACGATGTTGATTAATCAGGATGCGATCGAGTAAAGCAAAAGAGATCACTCCATAGATCAAACACGCGAGAGGCAATACTTTCTCGCCACTATTTCCAAATAGCAGCGCGAAAAAACCGGTAGCCCCTGAAAGGGCAAACAGTGCTGCTATGAAAAGTAGAATGCGAATAATGATATTAGGATGATAGAATGAACAAGGATACTCTTGCTCGATGTTTTTCAATTGATCCTCTTCAATGAGGCCTTGACTACTCCACCTTTTCGATTCTTTAATAACCGCCAGGTTATGCAGGTTCACTTCGTTATAGGCGTGCTTCATTATTTTTGCTTAAAGTAGTTTTTAAACTTAATGATGAAATAAATAAAGCCCCCACATGAAAAAATGGAATACAGAAACCAAATTTCAATGGCATCTCTCAAAATCGTTTTTTCTAACAAGTAGGTTGTGCCGATGTACGCACAAATAAAAGCATAGAGCAAAAACAAAAATGATTTTCTTTTCATGGCCATAAGGTACGCGAACACGCATCCGCCATAGATCAGCAACAAGTAAACAAACCACCAAGCGCCAATAAAAAGACCTGTGATTGCTCCCGCGAAAAAAAGAAGAGAACAGAAATTCAAATACGTAAATGTGAAATGCATCTTTATACGCCTCATCTCTAACACCAATGCGATGGTTGCCACCAATACACCGAAGATGATCGCTACAATGTGAAGATTTGCAGTTTCAAAGAAAGTACCACTATACCATTTCTGTGGTGAAATACTCACACTCCAAAACGAAGCCAGTGCAGTAATCGCCAGGGACAAAACACCCAGGTGATCAAACCGATAGGCAATGTAAAAAAAGAAAACAGACGTAATCAACGTAACCAGTTCAAGGTTTTCATTTAGAATTCCAAACTGAAATTGCAGATAACCTGCTACGGACACAAAAACCAATGCACCTAGTAGCACAACATAGTCAAAATAGGGCGTCACTGGTTTTACAGTGTCATTAGAATAGGCCGCACCATTTTTAAACGCATAGTAAAAACAACCAATGGTGAGAAGAATCAAAGCGGAAATGCTGATGAGATGGCCAAGACTGCCAATATTCATGTAGATCAGAATCCCCACACCAGTGGTAAAGAGCAGAACGCCCAAGTACAACAGGGCCTGCAGTTCATAAAAAACAGAGACCACTTTCCCTGAGATAATGACATCTATTTTATTGAACTGATCTTCTCGGATGAGTCCTTTTTCAAAAAGTTCGCGCGGGGTATTTTTTGTCATCGAGGTGTTATCTACACTGAAATTTTTCGTTTTCTAGCAACTACGTTCCAGCTACCAACCAAACGGTTATTTTCTACCACTGCTAAGGTTTCATGCAGCGCCACCGTTGGGCAAATATGGAAAGGAACACCATATAAAATATCGCCCACTTTATAGCTGTTTCCTTTCTCTGCCCGCAGCATGAGGTGCTCTTCGCTATGACTGATTGGCACCAACTCGGGAGCATTCAGAAAATGAATTCGATTGTTTAGCGGA
>JABFSY010000104.1 GCA_013140395.1 Cyclobacteriaceae bacterium | reverse complement strand
AAAGCTTAGCTGCCAAACACGTTAAGATAATTGCACTACGATGTGCGGGCTTTAATAATGTGGATTTAGAAGCCGCGAAAAAGTATGGCATGAAAGTGTGCAGAGTTCCTTCTTATTCTCCCGAAGCGGTAGCGGAACATGCGGTGGCAATGATCCAGACTTTGAACAGAAAAACGCATAAGGCTTATAATCGCGTGAGAGAACAAAATTTTTCTTTGAATGGCCTGTTGGGTTTCGATCTATATGGAAAAACCGTAGGCGTGATCGGTACAGGTAATATTGGCAGAGCATTTTGCAAGATCATGGTGGGCTTTGGGTGTCAGGTAAAAGCATTTGATGTGGTTGCAAACAAAGAACTTCAATCGTTGGGCGTGGAGTTCCTTCCCGTGATGGATGTTTTTAAGCAGGCAGACATTATCTCGCTTCACTGCCCTTTGAATGAAAGTACACGGCACTTAGTGAATCGCGAAACGTTACAATTGATGAAAAAGGGCGTCATGCTAATCAACACCAGTCGTGGTGGGTTGATTGATACAAAAGCGGTTATTGATGCATTAAAATCCAGACAGCTAGGCTATCTGGGAATTGATGTATACGAACAAGAAGAGAAGTTGTTTTTTAGGGACTTATCGGCAAGCATCATTGAAGACGACACTATTCAACGGTTGATGAGTTTCCCAAATGTACTGGTCACCGCACATCAGGCTTTCTTTACAGAGGAGGCTTTGCTACAAATTGCTACTACTACGCTGAGTAGCGTTCAGTCGTTTTTGCAAAACGAAGAGTTGGCGGTGCCAGCTGCGAGGTTGGCTTGAAACTACAACTAAATTATTTGGGAAATAAAACCCCTAACCTTGATTTGAATGAAAGAAAAGAAACACTGGAACGAGATTGCTAGTCGTTACAACGAAGAGATTTTTGACGTCTTTAAAAATGATCGAAAAAAGAGACTTCCCTTTTACTTTGATAAACACAGCGGACCTAAAAAGACAGCCGTTGATTTGGGCTGCGGAAACGGAAAGGCCTTTAAATATCTTTCACCTCGATTTGGTGGAGTAGTTGGATTTGATATCTCACAAAAGTTGCTTGATCAGGCAAAAAAACTTCCGTATTCCAATACTGTGTTAAGATGTGAGGATTTAACCAATCAGGAGGTTCCCTTGCCGAAAGCTGATTTTGTTTTTTCATGCAACGTAGTCATGTTCCCAAAAATTGAAATGAACTATGCAATGCTTCGAAACATTCATCGAACGCTGAAACCGACAGGCAGCGCTGTTTTGGTTCTTCCAGCCTTGGAGTCTGTTCTTTTTTCTTCTTGGAGATTGATCTCTGTATATGCTTCTGAGGGTGTTGCTTCGAACGACATTCCCGCAGATGAATTTGACTACTTTAAAGCGGCTAAGCGCGACATCGTACAAGGGATTATTCACATTGACAATGTGCCCACGAAGCACTATCTCGAATCGGAAATAGAAGTTGTTTTCCGAAACGCTGGACTGAAGGTAACAGCACTGGAGAAATTAGAGTATAAATGGGATACTGAAATGGATGCTCCTCCCGACTGGCTGGGAAAGCCTTATCCCTGGGATTGGCTGGTGGAATGCAAGCGCAAATAGGTTGATCTGAATCCGTTACTCCAAAACAAATGTTCCAACCGCGTGAGCGGGCAAATAAGTGTTTGCAATTCTGGTTTTGAATCGAAAGGAAAAGTTTTTTCCGGACGGGCTATCATTTAAAACGATAACTACCTTTTTTCCTGATGGAGTGATGAAGCCTACGTTATTCAGGTTTTCCGGTTGATTTGATGCGATTCGGATAGATCCGGGGGGTACAAATTTGGAAGCGTGCGCGATAATGAAGTAAGATACATTTCGTGTTACTTCCTTGCCTATTGTTAGCGCACCCAAGCAACGGTCGCACCCACCGTCTCCGGTATGAGGGTTGAAATTTTGATCTGCTGCCAAATTCCATTCTAGTACAACTTTAGCCCCATTGTTTGTAGCTCCAATAACTACATTTTTAATATGCCAAATTAAATCCTCTCCAAACTTGCCATCACCCGATGTCCACTGTTCTGTAAAATAAATATTTTTGTCCGGGTGGGCTTTTTTTACAGTCGATAGAGCAGAGATGGAACCAAGATATAGATGAAAAGCAGTTCCGTCCACGAACTGTTTCGTGATCGGATCATTTAAAATGGAGATGGGATATTCGGGATGGTCACAATTGTGGTCGAACAAAACAATTTTGGTCTTAATGCCAGCTTGTTTAAAAAGAGGTCCCAGATAATTTTTTATAAATGTATTTTGTTCTGATGCACTCATTACCATACTGGGTGTATTATTCGGATTTTCAGGTTCATTTTGAATCGTCATGGCATCAATCACAATACCCTCTTTGTTCATTTCTTCTATGTATTTCAAAAGATATTTTGCGTAGGCTTCGTAATAGTCAGTTCTTAAACGGCCTCCTTTCGCGAGGCGATTCGATTTCATCCAAAGCGGTGCTGACCAAGGGCTGGCCATAATTTTGATTTTTGAGTTAACAGCCAGAATCTGTTTTAAAATGGGTATAAGGTTTTTTCGATCTTCGGCAATGCTAAATTTTATGAGTGCTGGGTCTGTTTCGCCATCCGATAAATCGTTGTAAGAAAATACTTTGTCATCAAGGTCTGAGGCTCCGATGCTAATTCGCAAATAACTAATTCCAATCCCGGTTGAATCCATCCGAAAGAGTTCTTCAAGTATTTTTTTTCTTTCTGTCGCCCCCAACTTTTGATTTAATAGTCCTGCGCTCCCACCGGTTAATGCAAAGCCAAAGCCATCCATGGTTTGAAAAGTAGCAGAGGGGTTAAGATCAATCACATCACCACTCGCCACTTGATCTTTAAATTGGATCGGCTCTATTTTTCTAAGCAGATAAGATTGATCAGCGGACGTGATCCAGATACCTTTTTCAGGGTTCATGTGTTGACCATGAACACCAGCATGTGGAAAGATAACCACCCACCAGGCAAACACGGCCAAACGAACTAGGCGTAAAAGAAGGCGCACATTCATCTCTTTCAAAGTTATTGAAAGGATATGATTTTACATTGATTAAAATCGTACAGGAAACAACTACTTTTGAAAAAAGAGAGCTTATAGGGATCCATTGGATTATGCGATACTATTTCGCCCCAGACCCCTAACCAGCCAGTGGCCGTTTAAACTGACAAAAAATGAAAACAGCATTGATTACAGGAGGGACTAAGGGAATTGGTTATGGAGTTGCAGAGGTACTACTAGCTGCAGGTTGGAGAGTAGCGATTACTGGTCGCAACGTGGTACAAGTAGAAGAGTCTGCCAGAAAACTCAATCTTATAAATGCGGGTCATGCGATTGGTCTCGTAGCAGACGTTCGTGATTTTAAGCAGCAACAAGATGCCGTAAATAAACTGTTGCAAACTTGGGGGCAGTTAGATGTATTGGTTGCCAACGCAGGGTTGGGTCATTTTGGATCGATTGAAACTATTTCGCTGGAACAATGGCATGAAACAATTGATACCAACCTTACTGGTGTTTTTTACAGTATCAAAGCTTGCTTGGAGGCGCTGAAAAAATCACAGGGGTATATTATCACGATTGCGAGCTTGGCGGGCACCAATTTTTTCGCAGGAGGAAGCGCATACAATGCAAGTAAATTTGGATTGGTTGGGTTTACGCAAGCCGTAATGTTGGACGTAAGAGAGCATGGCATTAAAGTAAGTACGATTATGCCCGGTTCTGTTGCGACTGGGTTCAACAACCATGAAACATCATTGAAAGATGCGTGGAAAATTCAACCTGAAGATATTGGTCAGACGGTACTACACCTTTTGACTATGAATCCGCGAACACTGCCGAGCAAGATAGAGATAAGGCCGTCTATGCCACCGGGAAAATAGATTTCTTAAGTTTAGCCTGCTTTAGAGAAAAATGGCGCCTTATCAAAAAAGCCCAGTGAATAGCCAATGGATAATCTGGGTTCTTTTATTACTACACTTTCCCGCTATCAGTCAGTTGGAACATCTAAAGGGAGTGCACGTATTTTCAATCCATAGCGACAATGATTTATTTCGATTAGACGGAAGAGAATCTGATCGTTACTATACTGCGGGGCATTATGTTTCTTTTGGATTTGGGACACCGGTAAAAAACAAATTGTCAAGTTTCATTTTATCAACCCCGTTTCGAAAAAGCCATTCTTGGGTTGAAGCAAAAATAACACAGCAATTAAACACGCCTGAAATTCTAACTACACCTTTTAGGCAGGTCGGTGACTATCCGTATGCAGCCTCGCTGTATGCCTCGATAGGCCGAACTACGCTGTCTGAGAGAGAAAAGAGCAGATACCGAACAGAAGTGATTCTTGGTACAATTGGAAGTCATGCATTGGGCATGGAATTCCAACAGTCGTTGCATTCAGTGGTTTCCTCTTTGTATCCTCAAGGTTGGAAAAATCAACTACCCAATCAATTCATTTTCAACTATGATGTAGTTGTCGAATCAAAAATAGTTTCACTTTTTTCAAAAAGCCATCTAAACGGTTTTGGTCAATTAAGGGTGGGAAGTCTGTACACGGGATTACAGGTTGGGATTAACTTAAACGTATTTACTTTTTCCCATTCGTACTTTAACGATATTTCTTTTGCAAAACCATCAACGAAATGGCGAGCCTCGTTTTCTTTTAGTCCATCAATAAAATGGGTTGGCTGGAATAGTATGTTGCAGGGAAATCCTTTTACAAACTTTGCAAACGATACAACTTATCGAATAGAGGGCAGTCAGTTATATCGTTGGGTTGCCTGTGTTAATGCTTCTTTCAGTTTAGCGAAGGGTCGTCATGCGCTGCAATTTCAGCAGACCTATTTGGGCAGGGAATTCCATTCCTCCAGTGATCGACTACCGGCAGAGAATGCTTCTAAATCAGTGAAGGAGCAGTTGTTTGGAACGATCCGTTATTCGTTCTTTCTAAAAAGGCAACAACCTCAGGAAAATCTAGTGCCGCGTTGATGACTACGAACGTTGCACTTCAGCAAAAATCACTTCCAATTCGGGTGGACTTATCCCAAGCTTGTCAGCCAGTTTTTTTAACATCGTTTCTTTTTTGCCCTCCTCGAAAATAAAATCTTCATCGGCTAATGCCGGAAACCGTCTTTTCAATAAAATCCGCTGCTCTCGCCAACTTCTGATAATTTCCATAATTATCAAATGTACATAGAATGTACCATGCATCTCTCAATATTGATTCTAATAGTACCTCATTCTCATTTTTACATGCCTGTTTCCAGTCAGTAAAAACTTAAAATCTGCGAAAACTGGTCTACGCAGCGCAGTGTGGTAATAATCTGAAAAAGCGTGTCCTTCTTTAGGTAAGAGCCAACCCATATCTAGCTCCCAGTTTTCGTTTTCGTCATCTTGCAGGGCAATTCCCATCACTTTTGAGGTGAATCCATCGTAGGTGACTGAGAACATGCCATCTTTCACGATTGTTTTTGGAACAATAATTCGAAGAAAGCCTTTCTTGTCAGGGAAGGGATACGTTTCATCATAAAATTTAAATCGGATCACACCCTGCTTATTGCGAATGTTTGTAACGGTGATTGTAATAGAGTAGGTGGCTTCACCAGG
>JABFSY010000139.1 GCA_013140395.1 Cyclobacteriaceae bacterium | reverse complement strand
TGCGGACGGGCGAACAGGACGCGGCTTCGGAAGCGCGATACTGCAGAAGCACAAACGTTGTAGGTCAGGCGCTAAAAAGTCTCCGTGGACAGTGACACTCCAGGCGAAAACGTTTTGTTCATGCGAAGAACTTGGAGGACAATGGAGTAAAGTGTGAAACAAAAATTGACATTTGAGCTATTCAGATAATAGCAATATGAAAAAGATGAATCAAAAAATTAAAATCATTTTACTTGCCATAGTAGTTTTAGCAACAAATGGATGTAACCAAACTGAATCCGATCCAGCTGTTCAGAAGACAGACCCAACGATTACTTGGGCTAACCCTTCTGATATTTTTAATTGGACAGCCTTGAGCGCAACACAATTAAATGCTACGGCAGATGTAGCCGGAACATTTGTGTACACACTCAAGTTAGGAACCGCTCTTAACATTGGCGACAATCAAGAACTTAAAGTTGATTTTACTCCAAAAGATGCATCGAGATACAATTCCGTTAGTAAAACAGTTGTAATCAATATCAGACCATTTACCGAAACAGTTACCGACATAGATGGAAATGTGTACAACACCGTCAAACTTGGCAATCAGATTTGGATGACAGAGAATCTAAAAACAACCAAACTAAATGATGCTACATCAATAGTGGAATACAAATTCTACAATCCTAATCGATCAACATTTCCTTGGTTTAGCTCTACCAACCCACAAATGCTCTTTCAATGGGTTCCTGCCATAGATTTAAATAATCTTTATCCTACCGATTTGCCTTTTGATTTTTTTGGTGCTTACTACAATCATTTCGCGATACAATCCGGAAAACTTGCCATTAACGGTTGGCGTATACCCACTCAACAAGACTTTCTAGAGCTCGAAAAATTTCTATCGAACCAGCAACACACAGCAAACGAAGCTACCGTGTTAAAAAGTACAATCGGATGGGCTGCCTCTACCGGTAATGGAACTAATCTTTATGGTTTTGAAGTGCGACCTGCCGGAAGCACAACCAATACAGGAAGTCCGGATTTTCAAGCCGCCATTGCCCGGTTTGCTACTGCGGATCTAAATGGAACTAACAACACACGCAAAATCGCTACGTTTAGTAATAATGGTAAAATTATTTTCGAAGATTTGAATATTAGCTTTGGCGTTAGCATTAGATTGATTAAAGAATAATTCGTAGGGTGAAGTTTTCTATTGTTTCAGGTCTTCCGACCTGACCCTTTAAATGAGTTTCCTGTCATGGCCTTTGAATTCAGGTGTTGAATTTGTCTTGAGAAAATTTGTGGCGTAGCAAGATCTGCCTTTTTGAAAAAAATCATCTCTAAAGAGATCACAATACCGACATAAACAAAGAATGCTCCAAGTTAGTTTGTATAAACACCCATTGGTTTGTAGGTTCTTTTTTTTAACGGCAATAAATGCGAAAAGTCAAGCGACTCTTAGGTGTGGTCTGGTGGTCAGCGTTGTGGATTTATCATAAAATACGTTCAGCGGGCAGGTAGGTATTTTGGAATCGACTTTTTAAAACGCGATTTTTTTCTGTGTGGGAGACCTGACAGCAAAGGAAAATCCCATTTTTAATGTTAAAAATTTAGGAACTTTACCATTACACACGGGTTGAACTATGACCACACAAAAAAAACCATTCTTAGAAATTTTGATTATTTATATCGTTATAGGATTCGGCGGATATCTATCCTATACTTTTATTTCTTTTAGTAGCGAACTACTTCGATTTTTTGTGGCAGACTTAGTGATGACGGTTGTCGCTTTTTTGTTTTCATTGTACAAGAAAAACAGCAGTGTGTATGATGCTTACTGGTCGGTTATTCCATTTTACTTTATTATGCCTTGGTTTGTGAATACCCATGAAAGTTGGGCGGCTGCACATTACATCACTGGTTTTACGGTTAGCTTTTGGTCCTGGCGATTAACCCATAATTGGTATAGGAGCTGGCATGGCTGGCGGCATGAAGATTGGCGTTACATCAATTTCAGAAAACAGTTTGGTAAGTATTTTCAACCCATCAATTTTTTGGCCATTCATCTTTACCCCACTCTCATCGTTTTTTTAAGTATGGGTTCACTCTTTTACCTATTTGATGGCAGCAGTAAAGATTTGAATGTTTTGGTTGGCATAGCCAATTTGATTTCTCTTACAGGCGTTTTAATTGAGTTATTTGCTGATAATACTTTGTATAAAAGCAGGTTCAATAAGAATGAGGCAGATAGAAAGTGTATCCGTAAAGGAATTTGGGGCTATACACGTAACCCAAATTATTTGGGCGAAATGCTATTTTGGATCGGGCTATCGCTAGTTGGCTTTGGCGTGACAGCACCAATTTGGACAACCCTTGGTGCTGTTGGTATGGTGCTGATGTTTTTATTTGCTTCCATACCAATGAAAGAGAAAAGACTATTGGTGACACGAACAGATTTTATACAATACAAGGCAGATGTGCCAATGTTGATTCCAAAGTTGAAACGAAAATAGTTGCTATTCGGTTTGATGTTAAAGTAGTAGGAATTTACCTTGATGAATTTGGTTTATTATATATAATACATTTACCGCGAATTACTTCGATGCAATTGACTAGCTATTGTCTACTATTCTTTTTTTTGCTGCAGTTTTCTTCATTATCTGCACAAGAAGATTGGGAAATAAGTAAAGACAAAGGCAACATTAAAGTGTACACCAAAAGCAGTGTAAACAGTAAGTTTAAGTCTATAAAAGTGACCTGCGTTACGGTTGGCACAATAGAACAGATTATTTCCATCTTCAAAAATGTAGAAACAAACGTGTCTTGGATCTATTCCTGCAAAAAAAGCTACATGATAAAAATAGTAGATGCCGATAATATTATTTACTACTTGGAATCTGGCGCACCATGGCCAGTAAGCAACAGGGATGCTGTTGTGAATATGAACTTTAGAAAGAGTGCTGACAACCGCAATTTGACAATTACCACCTCCGATAACAAAACAATTTTAGAGCAAAAGAAAGGAATTGTAAGAGTAGCAAGCTTAAGCGCAATTTGGAATATTGTTGCAGTCGATGACAAAAATATAGCAATCACCTATTACCTTGATGTCAATCCGGGAGGGTCAGTGCCTGCATGGGCTTATAACCTATTTGTTACAGAAGGCCCCTATAGCACGTTTAAAAAATTGACAGAATTGCTGAAGAATAATTAAGGATTGGATTTTTTCCGTTGTATTTGTTGGTGTTCTTCACCAAAGAATGCGATGGTCCATGTTAAAGAATGAGCGCACTGTGAATTACCGATTAGGCAGTGATAAATTCGGCAGTAAAAACAGTTAATGATATACTTCCTTAAGCTACTTTTTTAATCGAGATAATTTTTTGTTTTGGCTAGTGATCATCGGTATTTTCTTTTTGCGGGCAAAGCTTGAATCTAGGTTCAATTTTAAATAACCTAATAGAGTCCAGTGGAATTATTTGGTTTTAAGTCTTACCTTAGGTTTTTATTGTTCAATCGCTAGTTAACCTCTTATTCAATGCAAAGAAGAAGCTTCGTGAAAGCCTTTATGGTAGCCTGCACCTCCTTTCAATTATTGCCGCATAATCTGTTTGCTGCGTTAATGACTACTCGAAGTAACTTCAAGCTAATCTATTCCAGCGCGACAAGGAAGAATGAGTTTTTTAAATTTTTAAAGAACGTATTCAATCTTTTCCCGGAAAATGATCTTCATAAACTAATAGCTGACACAACTGCAAGCAAGGGAGATGACGACTTGATTTATCGGGAAGTGCAATCAAAATTGGATGAGATTACCCCTTTTTTCTCCACGATTAGATACTCTCTTCCTGCTCTAATGAAGCAAAAAGACGAGATGGCGAGGCAAGCACTTGTTTTATTAGGCAAGGGTGGTACTTATGATGGTTATTTGGAAATTGGATCTTCAGGCAGATATCTTGACTATTTGGAGGAAAAGATAAACATCAAAGGAGAACGCTACTACGCTGATGGCAAAGAGCCGGGCTATGCGGTCACTGAAATGGTTGATCGTGGACAGATAAAGATAGGGGCAAAGTATATTCCATTTGTTGACTATAAAACACGGTATACCGATGTTGTTCCAGCGGCAAGCCTCGATTTGGTTACGGTTTACATCGGATTTCACCATTGCCCGTTGGAATTACGCACTCCCTATATTTCTTCTATACGTGATACGATGCGAGTTGGCGGTAAGTTGATATTACGAGACCATGACTGTGATACTGAGGAGCAGAAAGTGTTAGTTGCATTGGCTCACGATGTGTTTAATATGGGCACTCAGGAATCATGGGAGTACAATAGCCGGGAAGTCAGAAATTTTTATTCCTTGAAATTCATTTGTGATTTCATTGAACAAGTCGGATTCAAGTTTGACAAACGAACCCTCCTGCAAGAAGGTGACCCTACCAAGAATGCATTAATGTTATTTACTAAAATTTAGAATGTATGAAGAAGCTGTATAGAGCTTTGAAGTTCATTCTAAACAAATTAGGAGCGCTCCTTCGTATATTATTTGGATTTCTGGTGCGTTGTATCCGCGCTATTAATCGAAGGAAGCGCTATGCTATACCCTTCTATTCCATTCTCGCCTATATTTTTTTAGTCATTCTAGTAATTAAAATCTCAGGTGATTCATCGTACGATCGAGTAATTCCAAACAAACGGATAAACGATGTTACAAAAATTAATCCCATTCATGTGGGTAGAGAGGTCAGCCCGCAAACTATCGAGGAAATCATAGAAGCAATTAAAAGCTCTAAAGGCCCGATCTCAATTGGCGGTGGCAGATTTAGCATGGGCGGCCAAATTGGCTACGAGAATAGCCTGCACATCGATATGCGAAAATTTAATAAGATCCTTCGATTGGATACGGTTGCTAAGCAAGTTACTGTTCAGGCGGGTATTGTATGGCGCGATCTTCAAAAGGTAGTCGATCGCCACAATCTTTCCATCAAGATCATGCAAACCTATGCCAACTTTACGGTAGGAGGGTCTGTGTCGGTTAATTGTCACGGAAGATATATCGGTCATGGCCCTATCGTTTCATCTGTGTTGGAATTGAAATTGGTTACTGCATCGGGCGAAGTAATGACTGCCAATAGAAATCAAAACCCGGAAGTCTTTGCAACAGCTATCGGTGGCTATGGCGGCATTGGCGTGTTGGTGGAGGTTACGTTGCAATTAGTAGACAATGTAAAAGTGGAGCGGCAAACAAGCTTGGTGCAAGTCAATGACTACAATGATTTTTTCAACAGCACGATTAGAAATGATAAAACGGTAATTTTCCAAAACGGTGATTTATATCCACCCAATTTTGATCTCATCAATAGCGTGGCGTGGAGAAAGACGGACAAAGCGTTGACCGATACGGTCCGGGTGAATCCCGCGGGAGAAAATTACTGGCTCGAAAGACAAGTGATGAGACTTGTTTCTTCTGGAAAAGCCGGAAAATGGATCAGGAGAAATTGGATAGACCCGATTCTTTACCGGAGCGAAAAAGTGTTGTGGCGAAATAGAGAAGCAAGTTATGACGTGGCAGAACTTGAACCAAAGTCGAGGGAGGAATCCACCTATGTGTTGCAAGAGTATTTTATTCCAGTGAATAGTATCAGATCATTTATCCCAAAAATGAAGGCGATTTACGATCGGTACCATGTAAACATAATCA
>JABFSY010000144.1 GCA_013140395.1 Cyclobacteriaceae bacterium | reverse complement strand
ATTATAAGGTTGCTCAGAATGATTTGAGGTCTGCAACGCAAGGACTGGAGGCGGCTAAGTTCGTGGTGAACAGTTCCAACGCTACGGTTAGGGAATCCGCTGAGAACGTGAGAAGGACAACTGTGTATGCTCCTATGAAGGGTATTGTATCAAAGCTTAATGTTAAGAAAGGAGAACGAGTAGTGGGAACAGCTCAGATGACGGGAACAGAGATGCTTCGTATTGCTGATTTGAACAAAATGGAAGTCCGCGTAAACGTGAATGAAAATGATATCGTTCGGGTTCATTTGAATGACACTGTTTTAATCGATGTAGACTCTTATGCCAGTACGGAGAAACAATTTAAAGGAATTGTAACCAATATCGCCAATACAGCTCGCGATAAAACTTCGGCTGATGCAATTACTGAATTTGAGGTTCGGATATTGATCCTTCGTTCTTCCTACGAAGACCTAATCAAACAAGGAAATCGTTTCCCTTTCCGCCCTGGTATGACGGCCAGTGTGGAGATTATTACGACAAAGAAAGATAATGTGTTGTCAGTACCATTAACAGCGGTGACTACCCGTAACACCGAAAAAGACAAGAAAGCAGAAGGTGGCCCACCAAAAGACGATGATGATGAAAAACCTCAAGTGTCAGATAATAAAGCCAAGGTCGAGAAAAAAGAGGATAAAGTCGTGGTATTTGTCAATGACAAAGGCGTAGCGAAAATGGTTGAAGTAAAGACAGGAATCAGTGACTATGATAACATCGAAATCGTTTCAGGTATTGCCGATAGTGTTGAAGTGGTTACTGGTCCGTTTCTTGTGGTTTCCAAACGGTTAAAGAATGGTGACAAAATCGTCCAGGCCGCGAAAAAGGAAGAAAAGAAAGACGATAAGAAATAAGTCTTAAACGATAGAGCGCAAATTGAAAATGTTGACGGACACTAGTGTCCGTCAACATTTTTTTTATTACTACCTTGCTTCAAAAACCGAAGTATGATTAAGCACCCTTGGCATGAAGCCCCCATTGGATCAAACCCTCCTGAATTTGTCAACGGGGTTATTGAGATATCGACCGGGATGAGAACAAAGTATGAAGTAGATAAGGAAACTGGTTTACTGAAGCTTGATCGAATTCTCTACTCTGCGGTGTATTACCCCGCCAATTATGGATTTATACCACAGACACTTGGTGATGATATGGATCCGCTTGACATTATGATTTTGTGTAGAGAGCCTATTCAACCTTTGTGTTTAGTTCCAGCACGCGTGGTAGGTGTGATGCGTATGATCGATCAGGGATTGGCCGATGACAAGATTCTGGCAGTCGCAGAAAATGATGCAAACACAAAACACTTAAGAGATATCAGCGAATTGGCCTCTCATTTTAAGTTAGAACTGAAGGAGTTTTTTGAGAGCTATAAAAAACTTGAAAACAAAGTTGTTACTGTCCCTGAATTTCAAGGTAAAGACATTGCACTCGAAATTATCTCCAAAGCCATCACTTACTATAAATCAGAATATAAAAAGTAGTGGAGCGGCCGAAGTCTTTTTTAGTTATTCAAACAGCTTTTATTGGTGATGTGATCTTGGCCACGGCACTGGTAGAGAAAATTCATCAATTCTATCCCGATGCATCGATTGATTTCCTGCTACGGAAAGGAAACGAGTCATTGTTGGTCAATCATCCATTCATTCGCGAAGTCATTGTTTTTGACAAGAAGAACAAGTATCGAAACCTTTTTTTGTTGATTCGGAGAATACGAAGGAGAAAATATGAAGTGCTGCTCAATGTTCAACGGTTTGCTACAACTGGCATAATTGCACTTTTTTCAGGAGCCGAAAGGAAGATTGGATTTGACAAAAATCCCCTCTCTCTTTTTTTTACTACCAAAGTAAAACATCAGGTTGGTGAAATCCATGAAATAGAACGCAACCAAAAGTTGATAGAAGATCTTACGGATAGCAAAGCCGCCATGCCAGCGCTCTATCCGTCTTCGCGGGATTATGAGGTAGTGAAAGAGTATCAGACTACATCCTACTTCTGTATTGCGCCTACTTCGGTTTGGTTTACAAAACAATGGCCCGCTGAAAAATGGATTGAACTAATTCAATGCGTTCACCACAAAGTGAAATCAATTTTCCTTTTGGGTGCTCCCAGCGATCATATCGTTTGCGAATCGATTCGATTGGCGTCTGGGGTTTCATCGGTGATCAATTTATCTGGTAAACTCAGCTTTTTACAGTCGGCTGCGTTGATGAGAAATGCGCAGATGAATTTTGTGAATGACTCAGCGCCCATGCATCTAGCTTCTGCTGTAAACGCACCCGTCACGGCCATCTATTGTTCAACCGTTCCTTCATTCGGTTTTGGCCCTTTGTCCAATCGTTCTGTTATTGTTGAAACAAAAGAGAAATTGGAGTGTCGCCCCTGTGGCCTGCATGGATTTAAAGACTGCCCGAGAGGTCATTTTAATTGCGCGCAAACAATTGCCATCGATTCGGTGACTAATGCAAGTTCAGTTGCCCAATAGCAATTTGAGTTTTTTCAATTCCATTTTATTTTTTTCGGAGTTGATGTTGGAAACAATGCCTTCTTTTTCTCGGGTAGTCAACCTCCAGCTTAATGAGGCGCGTGCATTGTTCTGACGGATACTATCCATTCCCTGCAGTAGATCTAGGTAACTTTCGGCTTGATACTGGATGTCCACCCGATCAATAGGTGCGTTTAGCCAAGAGTGTGCCTGACCAATGAGCAAGTCACTCGTTATATCTTGAAAATTTTCAAAGTTGTTATAAACCGAACTAATTGGTTGAGTAAGCGCATCCAAGATGGTTTGTCCTTTCTTTTCAGCAATAGTTTGGAGCTTAGGTGAGTCACGAATGGAAACGAAAACTACGCCCGATGTATTTTCTTCTATCCAACCTTTGAACGCATACACAAACCTGACCGCATCAGACAGGCCAAAATTATCAGAGATGCCTGCGTCCATCATTTGTATGGGAGGATCTGTGGGCAATGTTGTATTGGGTGTAATATAGGGAAAAGTGGCGCTCATGCGCAACGCAGAAAGGAAACGTAGATTCTCAGCTCCCTGATCTTTAAAAAATCGATGAAAATCAACGCCACTTACTTTCTCTGTGTTATAATCGCTGAAATTTTCAAGCTCAGCATTCATAAATCCAACGGGGCGGGACGCGATGTAGATTTTCCGTCCATCGTTAATGACTGTTGGCGTCAAAATTAAAAGTGGGATCATTCCTGCCGTTTCATACTGATTGTATGAAACAATCGGGCGATCCATTAAACCTTCAGTAATCTGATTGAGTTGATCTTCAAAGGTGTAGGCGCGGTCTCGCTGATAAGATTGTTCTCCATAGTTGAACTTCGTAAAACCAACAAATAGATCATTGGCAAGCAAGCTAAAAATGAGCGGATTTAAATTGTCGGTAGATATTCGTTGACGATGAATATTGGCGTAGGGTTGTATGGGTTCTCCTAGTTTTTTTCTTAGTACCAGTTCGCGGAAATAGCTGGCCCCAATCAGTCCACCCGATGCGCCTGTAATAAGCACAGTGTTTTCTATTAACTTACCATTTGTCAGGCTATCGGCTTGTTGTAATGCATTGAGTGTCCATAATGCAGCTCTCTTACCACCCCCGCTTGCGCACAGTAACACCAACTTTGGTTTGTCTTGTCCAGCGAACTTTTTCTTCCAGTTTTCCAACTGAACCACCGTGGAGGCTCGATCTTGTTCGATAGACGTGCTATCTATCTGCTGCTGGATCACCATTGAATTGTAGGGCGCAGTCATCACGGTGTAGTCCATCCCAAAAGCTTGATATTTTTTTGAAAAGAAATCTTCGCCCACCAAAAAGTTAATGACGAGAAAAACAATTAATCCCACAGTAGATGACCAACCGCCAAACCAATAGGAGAATGCACCAAAGAGCATAACGAAAATAGTCAGGAAAATCATAAAGCTGGCGGCTGCAGGTAACTGAAAGGCCGGGTAATCTTTAAAGATTCCAAGAATCGTCACCATGAAAAAAATAAAAAGTTCAATAATAACGAGATTGAAATGATTTTGATCGAACACCTGTAGCACCGTAGCGCGGTCAAAGAAGTTGATATCTTCAACAGGTTTTATCGATAAGTTACTACTAATATAACGGTCTACCCGGACTTGTTTTTTGCGGGCGATGTCAAGTTTTTTCATGGCACTTGCACGCGTTACTTTTACATTGTCTTTGATTTTCTCATCAATTCGACAGACCATGTACCTGAATATATCTTTGTTGGTAAACTTGAAGTAGAGAGAAAAAAGAAAAGTCATAAAAACATATCCAACCAAAAATCCACCGATTCTGGAAATAAGTTCACCTGTTGAACAATGCTCGTTGTGTATTTGAAACACAATCACTTGGTATATATAGACGACTAAAAAAACAATTGGGATAATACTATTGTTGATGACAAACTTCCGGAATGGGCTTGGGAGCGTACCCACAAAAGAGAACCGGTGCCCATCAGAGATGTAACAAGTGATGTGGAAAGCCATGGCAAATCCTGCTGAAAGCAGCCCCATCCAGAAAAAGCTCATGAAGTTTACTTGATTGAGATACTCCGGGTCAAGGAACAAATAGGGAATGCCGAGGTATTTGCCAAAATTTCCCGTCATCATGGCAAAAAGCAGAACCCAGCAAACCATTAACACAATGTTTCTTCTGAAATTGTTAAACAAAAGCTGGATCGGAAATGAATAGAACAGCTTAGGCCAGAATAAGTATAGTTTCCGCATAGATAGACTTGTCGAATGTAAGAAAATTATCGTCCCGTTCAACAATTGTTTTCCTGTTTTGTAACATGAATACAACATTTCGTAACCAGTAAAAAAATCGTAACTAGGTGTTTTTAGTTGTCCCCTGGAAACGCCCTTTCAAATTTATCGCTCGTCAGCCGGTTCTGGTAAAACCAGGGTTTTGGCGCGGGAGTATATTCGGTTAGCACTTAAGCGCACTGATTACTTTCGTTACGTGCTGGCGATGACATTTACCAATAAAAGCACCCAGGAGATGAAGGACCGGATTCTTCAATACCTAAGTGCCTTTGCGAAAGGGGAAAGCGAAGATCTGGCTCGTGAGATAATAGAGGAACAGCGCAGGGAAGGCATTGCATTGAAACCATCTGAGTTACGGGAGAAAAGTGCCGAAATTCTGGCTTTTCTGTTACATCATTATTCTGAATTCTCAATTAGTACCATCGATGCTTTTTTTCAACGAATCATCCGCTCATTTACGCGCGAAACCGGGTTGTTGGGCAATTTCCGACTGGAGGTAGACAATGCTGCTGTACAGGAAGAAGTGATCGCATTGCTGATGGCTCAATTAAGCGACAATGTTGAATTGCGTGGCTGGGTACTTGATTTCTCGATGGATAAACTGATCGAGGGAAAAGACTGGGATGTGCGAAAAGCGCTGCTCAACTTTGCTAAGTTAATCGAGAAGGAGGAATTTAAGCGCATTGAGGAAGGTGTCTTACAGGTAACGGATGACAAAGCATTTTTCAAGACGTTTCGGAAAAGGCTGAATGAAAAAAAGTATTCTATAGAGCGAACCGTCAGCGAAACAGCGAAAGAGTTAATGGCGGAGTTAGATAAGAATCTATTAGCCTCCGATGACTTTACTGGCAAATCTAAAGGGCTGTATTCGTA
>JABFSY010000502.1 GCA_013140395.1 Cyclobacteriaceae bacterium | reverse complement strand
AAATTCTACGCTCGCCCATCTCTTCACAACATTCACCGCTCAATCCCTTTTCATCGCTTAATGCAGCCAAGAATTTTTTTCCTAAATACTGTGCATATTCATTATCTCCATTTTTCCATACGCTTCCATCGTTAGCATTTAAGTAAATTGTTTCGGATGCCTTATCTTCACTATCTCCATAGAAAACCTGAAAAAAGTATTCCTTTCCTTTTTTCACTACAGAGAGATTTTGAAATCGCTCGTCATCAATACTCAACGAAAGTGAAGACGTTTGTAGATCGTTTACTCTGATAATGGGATCAAAGATCATTTCAGGTAATCGGTTTGGTTCAAGTTTACGTGTCGCGTGAAAGCCTCCACTGAAACCAAAGGTGAGTGTTATAAAAGCGGTTGCTATTCCAATTTGTCTGTGGTACTTGCGAAGCCCTTTCTTTTGATGGGTGTTAGTTAGTTTCCCGAAACGCCTCCAGAACAATCCGTAAATAAGTAGACCACTAAGCGCAGATAATGAAATGACACTTAGCATGATGACCATTATAGTGACTCTGGTAGTGTTATTGGTGACTCTATTTATGAACGACCAGTTGTGAAAATTGTCGAATGCCCATAAAAATACCTTACGTGATGTTGTATTGAACGTACCGAGCCGACTCGATGATGTTTCCACATATACATCCATTTCATCAGCACGATTAAAGCTTACTTTCCATACAGGCAAAAGGCGGTTTACATATTTGTACTGTTGGTCAAATTCCGTTTGAAGCTTGATTGATTTTAGAATGCTCTTTTGATCGTCAAGAAAATATCGCGCTAAGAATTCTGCGTATAGTTTGTCTCCATTTTTAATTTCATTTCCATGGGAGGTATCGTAGTATCGGATTTCGTCATCGACCAACTTTACCTGATAGTACGTTTTCCCATTCCATTCAACGAATCGAAAACTTTTAAACTCGTCAATGTGACTTTTAGTTAAAACGTCTTGTATCGAAATTTCAGTTTTCTGTTGATCAACCACCTTGGTTTCCAAAACTTGCCTTGCAATTTCGGGTTTAAACCAATGCGAGAGGAACGGATGCATTAAACCGGAGAGACACCAGAAAATAACCGGGGTAATTGTAATCAAACCAATAGTACGGTGCCATTTAAAAATATTCTGTTTTATGTTGTTGAGCAAGCCATCATTAGGAGACTGAGTGTCAGGTTCTCTAATGCTAAGTTCCGTTTGTTGAAATGAATTTATCTTTTTGTTTTCCATGATGTCTGTTATTAAGATGAAGTTTAGCGTAGAAAATATATTGATCTATGCGTCATATTACTTGTTATTTCTTACCTGTAAAATTGTATTGAACGCCAATGACAAGCGTACGTGGCGCTGCTGGCGTGAACGTAGTACGATCGGTTGCATTGTTGCCGCGCGTTGCGTTACTAGCATACAGCACATCGCCTAGGTTTAAGATGTTGGTATATACTTCTACACCCTTCCACTGATAGCCGATTCGATAGTTAATCAGATCATAACCTTTATAGCGAACGGTATTGATCTGGTTCTGATACCACCCTGATACGTGCTGCCACTCTATAGAGGTGCGTAAATTTTTTACAAAACTTGGATAGTAATAAAACTCGGTATTCCAGCTGTAGCGTGGTGCCGATGGCATTTCCAAGCCAGCTAGGTTTTGATATTTATCGGTTGGCTTCTTGCTTATCTGAAAATCTTCAAACCTATGCAAGGCAGTTGTGCCTCCTATCCGGAAGAAGTATTCAGTTGATGGCTTTATAGTCAAGCCAACTTCAATACCTCTGTGAAGTGTTTTTCCTGCTGATTGATAATCGAAAGAATTGTCGGGCTGGCGAATGTTAAGCAGCTCATTAGTACCATCCATCTGATACAACGCTATATCCAAATAGAGTTTATTTTGCATCAAGGATGCCCAGCCTCCCAATTCGTAGTTCTGGAATTGTGCAGGCTCTAAATTGTAATAAAATTCTGCCGGATTGGTGTTAGTCCGTTTATTAAAAATGGAAGTGAGTGCTGGTGGCGAAAATCCTTGTGAGTAGTTGGCATAGATGCCCATGTCATGACCCAAATCATATGTTAATCCAACCTTAGGTGTAGCTTGACTGTACTCCTTGTTGCCGGATGTGTTGTCCATATAATTAGTATAGCTAAATGACATAAAATCAAATCGGATACCGGTAGATACTCTAAGATTTGTAAAGGGGGTAAAATCATATTGCAGATAGCCCGCAGCATTTCTGATTGTAGCATCGTAATTTGCTATGAATATGTCAGGCCTTTCCTGAACTAACAAATACTTTTCTACAGACTTACCATCTGGACGAAGTTGTGCATTCAGATCAATCTGGTACGCATAATACTCGTTTGGCGAGTAATCGTACATACCTCCAGCAATGAGCTTCGAACTCAACAAGCTTAATTGCTGACTATGTTGCATAAGAATACCATAGCTTTGAAAATCGTTTGAGTTGATTTGACCTGTTGCTTTCCTCGGATCATTGGTAGGGCTTGGTGTAGGATTCCAGCGTATGGAATAAGAGGGGTTTTGTCCGAGTTTATTGTTTCTATTAAACAGCGTCACGAATGTTTTCGATCCTTTGCTCCAATCATGTTCCAAGGTGATGCGCGATCGGTTTGCATCCGATTTACGATAGGTAAAGTCAGTAGTACTTATATAGTTTCTGCTGTAGAAGGCGATGCTATCAACGCTTCCGGCAGTATTTGAGAAATATCTGCCATAAATGAAATTACCGATTAAACGAGTATTGGTTGTGAAGTGATATTCAAGCCGTGCGCTTACCGATGTCTTATCATAATCAGAGTTGGCCATCCATGAGCGGGTTTGTTTACTACTTAACCCACCAACGTAAAACCCAAATTTACCTGTGCGAGCGCCAGCACCAAACTGCACTCTGCGAAAGCCGTAGTTATCGAACTGTAAGCCTATTTTTGCAGTTGGTATTGCAGTTGGCCGTTGCATGATAAAATTGACAGCCCCTCCAATTGCTTCCGGCCCATAGATTGAAGAAACGGGACCCTTCACAACTTCCATTGAACTTATTGCAAATTGATTCATCTCCAGTAGTGCATTATGATTAAATACACCGATGGGGCGAATGGGTACTCCGTCTTCCAAATACAAGTAGTAACCATTTGTTGTCATTGGCTGGCGAATTGACATGGAGTGCTGCTCATTGTTCAGGTTCACCATCAATACACCTGGTACTTTGTTAACTACCTCAAACAATGAAGTAGCTTTGGTTTCGTCAATCAGTTTAGATGATAGTTTTGAGACTGAAATTGGTGTTTCTATTCTCAAACTTGCTTCACGGTTTGCTGTGATTATCACTGATTGCATTTCCTGGACTTTCGGCTTTAAAGCGATACTCAAACGTTCAGGAGTAGCAACTACTTCCAAACCTTCATAACCTAACATGGATATTTTTAGAGGGGCATTGGTGGTGGTATTGGTGAGTTGAAAAAAACCTTCCGCGTTAGTCAATGTACCAATAGTCAAGTCTGATGCAAGCTGTATCGTTGCACCAACTAAAGGCTCTTTTGTTTCAGCATCATAGATTTTTCCATTGACAATGTTTTGCCCGTAAGACGATATAGTAATAAGGCACAGCCATACTATGGCATAGAATATTCGTTGCATATAAATAATAAGATTTAATCTTCTTAAAAGAAATAATAGAGGAATGACACTACATTTTGTAGTACAGCATGTGACAAGTAAACGTTGTCAAAGAATTAGCAGTGTTGTGAAGGTGGATGAAAGACCGAGTGGAGATACGTGTCTTTTAGCGTAATCGAAAAAATTAGATATTTGGTATTAGAAATAACGTAAAGTTGTGCGGTTAATTGGCTTGAGGTTGTTACTAGAAACAAATTTATTTCGTGGGCTTGTAGAAGCCCAACAGGAACGCGTGAATCTTCTTGCTGAGTCTCAATTGTTAATCCTTTATCAAAATCATAATCACTGTTACACATCGCGATAGGAATCTCAGCGATTAAGCCAATGGAGTAGGCAATTTGATTTCGCTTTTTATAAAGATAGTTAAGGACTTCAAGTCTGCTCGCACAATGAAGTGCCATGCTAAATAATATTATGCAGACTAATGATTTATTCATAAAGCATAAATCTAATGAAGAGAACTATATTATACAAGTTTAAATTGTCTTGGGTAAAAGGGAAAATTTTAAAATGATTACTTTGTACCTACAATTTTAATATAAGTCCTAATTACTGTTTGTTGATATCATGATCACTACCGCTAAAATCAAAATCACTCAATAGAAAGTAGTGAGAAAGCATCTAAACTTTGCTAAAATTATCTAAAAAGTTACCTGCTTTCACTTTTCCAATTAATCCTGCGTTAATACTTAAAATCATAGCAGGAAGAGGCGCATGATCAGTGACGAAGGCCGAGTGTAGTTTAGCCATCATGATTAAAATTTAATTTTCTCCTGCTTCATAGCGACACTATTTTAAAAGTGCTATATATGAAAAGATGGGGAGTGCGGATGTGTACATACAAGGATTTGTGCGCGCTGTATGGAGTATCGTACAAAATTATAAAACAACAGCTAAAGCCGTTCGAAAAAGAAATTGGTGAGAAGCATGGTAATTTCTTCTCAATTTTGCAGGTTATTAAAATTTTTGAGTTTTTAGGTGAGCCTTCTGAGATTGAAATAATTTACCCAGTTGGTTATAGACCAGCGAGAGTTAATCACTCTCCTAACACGCAATAAAAAACCCTGCATCTTTCAGTGCAGGGCTCAGAAGGGTTCCCAAAATATTTTCAGGATACAATGTGGCAAAAAAGCATGACATGTAACTATCCTTATACTTTGCCCACCTAGTGTGCTAGGCAACAAAAGTATTATATTCTAACACCTTTATTAGCTCTTTCTTAAAGCCTAAATACAAAAGAGAGAAATCAATACCATCCCAATCCTCGTGGCTCAGGCATATCTGTAATAAGGAAATCCCTCGAAAGTTTTTCTAAAATTATATACAATCTCATTGCTTGGAGCTAATTCTTAAGTGTTAGAATTGACAATCGTGCAGTTAGATTTTAGTTACAATTCTTTAAGGGGAGTTAAAATGGTAAGGAAATAGCTGTTATTAAGTTCCGTTTTAAACGATTTCAAGGTTGTCTTTTGTAAAAACTTAGGTTAATTTTATCCACGAGCCCATCGTAGTGACCCTAAAGGTTGCATGATGGGTTTTTTTCATTTTGACTCGTTTTTATGAAAGATGTTGGTGTAATGATTGAAAATGCGGAACAGCTTGAGGCTGTTAAGAGCCAGGACAAAAGAATTCTGGTGTTGGCGGGTGCTGGAAGCGGAAAAACAAAGACACTTATTGATAAGATCAAGTTTTATATCAACGAGAAGCGAATCGCGCCTAAGAATATCCTCACTATTACCTTCACACGGGATGCTATCCACGAAATTCAAGATCGCCTAATCGAATATGCTGATAAGACTAACCAATACAAGGCTGAGTTAACGCCAGTCAATCAGTATTCCATTCGGAAAAAATACATTAATCAGAATAGCATTCTTAAAAACCTGACTGTTCGCACATTTCACAGTTTATGCTTTTCCATTCTAAAAGAGAATGGCGCAGGATATTATGATAATCGCTTTCGACTATTACAGGATAAGACTGAATCATTTCGTATAGATGATTCGATTGATATAAGTCCAGCATCAGAAAGTATCGATTCTTTGCTAAGGAAAAGTATTATATCTGCTTGCCAGAATGATGCTTTGTTTTCACAGAAACTTGAGCAATACTTGATCGAAAACTATTTCGAGAAACAGGTAAAAGATTTGAGAGACAACAAGCAGTATAATAACAAACAGTATAGGTGCTTCAATGGAGCTATTGTGAAATCAAAATCGGAACAAAAAATCATAGACTGGTTTCATTGTAAAGGCTATGAGGTTGAGTATGAGCCATTAGAAATTGGCTCAAGTTTTAAATTTAAACCAGATATTAAATTAAGCACCAAAGAGTTTTATATCGAACACAAGAGTGACTTGTCAGCAAACCTGACCGCTAAACTTAAAGCATTAAAGGATGCGGGTAAACCAGTTTTTGTAACTCATGAAGAATGGATGCAAGATTCCGATAAGATTGAGACCGAACTGATGAGTATTCTCAGAAACGTATTGGACGGTAATTACACCGCCAATTTTAGTAAAGAGTTTGATAATAAATTTAGGTTTCTTAATAATGAATTAAAAACCTTCTTTAAGGAAATCAAGCAAGCGTATGATTTGGCAAAATCCCAAAACCTTAAAGTAAGTGATATTGATAACGTTGAGTCGGAACTATTCAAGCATAAAAGAATAAAGATTTTTTATGAACTATTCCCCGTTGTTTGGAATCATTATGAAATGCTAAAGCGAAAAAATTCGGTTATAGACTTCAATGATCTATTATCATTGGTGTTGGATTTATTTGACCGAGACGAAAGCATCAGAGCCTACTACCGTGAAAAGTATAAATGCATATTGGTAGATGAGTTTCAAGACGTAAACCCCGCCCAAGTTCAATTAGTTAAATATCTATTCAGCGAAAGCACCGACTTATTTTGTGTTGGAGACGATTGGCAAAGTATCTACGGCTTTCGAGGTTCAGATGTTAACTACATTATCAATTTCTCCCATCATTTTCCGGAATCAAAAGTTGTTAAGCTAAAGTATAACTTCAGGAGTTCTGAGAACATTGTGCGGGTTGGAAATGAAGTGATCCGAAACAATAAAAATAAAATTGAAAAAGAAGTTCTATCGTTAAAGAAAAGCGATCAAAAAGTAATTCTATTCAAGTCCAATTCCGAATTCGACACGCTTGGGTTCATCCAAGAAAAAATTACACATCATCTTGGATTAGAGAAGGGATTGGTTTCAAAAGATATTATGATCTTAGGCCGAAGAAGAGATCATTTTGCTCCACTCCAAGAACCGCTTAAAAATACGGGCGTTCGATTCTCTACTATTCATAAAGCGAAAGGGCTCGAAGCAAAGATTGTTTTTGTAACTGGCCTAAAGCATGGCCCTGGTGGCTTTCCGGATACCTGGCTTTCGGACTCGATATATCAGGTACTGAAAAAGACGGACAAGGATATACTCTTGGAAGAAGAAAGACGACTTTTTTACGTGGCCGTTACAAGAGCTAAGGACTACTTATACCTTATTTCAGAGAATGGAAATCAATCGCAGTTCATTGATGAACTGCCAGATAGCTTTGTAGATGAGGTTGTGCCGTTTTTTTAACAAGTAACATTTTAAAGCACCTATGAACGAGAAACTACTTCTAAAAAAGCTTGGCGAAGAGACTCTGTATTCTGCTAAAGGTCACTTTAAGGCTTGTGACTTGAGAAGGCAATTAGTTACCTATACGATTTGGAGCTGTGCAATTTTTAATGTGATTGGTATCATAGGTATTCATCCTAATGTAGATAAGTGGTTATCAGCAATTGGTCTATTTGGAACAATTGCTTTGCTGATGTGGAATGAAGGAGAGGGTAAAAACTATCGTGCAAAACATAAGGATGCTGGTGAAAAGTATCTCGCTCTCCATAAAGAAATAAGAAGTTGTTTTTTCCTAACCGAATGTGATTCCCTTCAGATCGAAGGCTTGAGTAAGAAAGTAACCGTGCTTGACCAAGAGGAAAAACCTGAGATTCCTGGTTACGCTAGAAAATGGGCAAAACGTGCTATCGAGAAAGATGGTGAAACAGATAATTGGTTTTTAGAAAAAGAGATTGTATGAGTGTAAACAACAGATTAATAACATTTGCCCAGCAAGAATTGGTGATTTCCCACAACGAAACAGAGAGAGAACGGATAAAAAGCTCGCTTGGTCAGTTGGAGAAAATATTGAAGGATAAACTTGGCAATAATGTGAAGGAGTTCGTCAGATTTGGGTCATTTACCCGAAACACGATTTTACCAAGAAAGCATGATCAAAATTCAGACGTTGATCTCATGGTCGTGTTTAATACAAGTTCTGGGATAAAAACGCCTGGCACGTACCGGAGAAATTTATTGGATGTAGTTTCAGCAGCGTATCCCAATTCCATTTCTAAGAAGGATTTTCCCGTTGTAAAGCTGGAGCTGACCAATATTATGTTTGACATTGTCCCTGCCTACAGTGAAGAGTATTGGGGCAAGTCCTATTACATTCCTGGTTCTGGAGATAGTTGGAGAAGCACAACTCCTAATGACATTAATGAAGACTTATCTAGTAAGAATCAATCCTACGGAAATAATATTGTGCGCAATGTGGTTCGCCTTTGTAAACATTGGAATGCGTTTGCTGGCTATCCATTCGAATCATATCTTTTGGAGAAGGAAATACTCGGTATCTACTTCTTACAGGGTGATAATCTCTATGACAAGTTTACAAGTGTGCTGGAAAGTATTGCCGGAAACAGACCTGGTGTAAGGCAGGCGTTAGAATGGATCAATCATTACAAGGGCGGTTGGAATACAGCACCGAACGAAGCAAAGCAAATTGAATGGCTTCAAAAACTTCTGCCTGGATTTCGCTAGTTTCTGATTAAATTTAGAGACCAAAATATTCCTTTCTTTTCCTTAGTTGTCCAATTCGAATATCTCTGGTAAGCAGGCGTTCTATATTCCTGAATACTTCGATCATAAAATACGAGGATTCAGAATGAAACGCTACAAAACTGCAAAAGAGGTAATTGTCTTCGGACTTGGCCTTATCCCGAGGGAAGGTATTCCTGAAATCAAGATTCGCTACAATCGTTCAACCAAAATATTTCTTGGCAAGGTAAGCCATTCGAAAGACGTTGCTGATTTCATTCGCAGAATATACAGTCGCGGTGCAATTCAGTTACAAGAAAGTTTCATGGTATTATATCTCAATAGAGCTAACGAAATACTTGGCTATTATAAACACTCCATTGGTGGCATTGCAGGAACAGTTGCCGATGTAAGATTAATTTATGCAACAGCATTGGCGAGTGCCAGTATTGGAATTGTCCTGGCTCATAATCACCCAAGCGGAAACCTTACAGCCAGCCAGGCTGACATTGAGATCACCAGAAAAATTAAAGAGGCAGGAAAGATTTTAGATATTGCATTGGTCGATCACTTGATTATCACAAAAGCAGGTTACTATTCTTTTGCTGATGAAGGGATGCTTTGAGTATGAAAACAAAATCAAACGATAAGGTTACTGTAAAGGCGTTATTTCTGCAACACGTTCGCAGAGAGTTGGACGCCAAGGCTAAGCACAATAAAAAATCCATTGAGCGCATTGCAGCTTCGTATGGAATTACTGATAAGACACAGATTAAAGAGTACACCGAGCTTGCCATTGTTTTGAAAGCGCGAAATATAGCGCAGCAAAACCTTATTGTAGAGGAACGATATTGGCAGATTGTGGAATTGTATCAAAGGCAGGTCAACCTCTCGCATCGAACTAGCCAAAGTATTTTGCTTCAACAATACAGCACACCTGCACCTATTGCTTTCCTTGCCGGAATATTTGTCAATGCCAACCAAGGTATAACACTCTTTGAACCTTCTGCCGGAAATGGATTACTTACCATCACAGCCAATCCTAAAAATGTTATCGTCAATGAGATTGATGAAGTACGCAGAGCAAATCTTGAAGATCAGGGATACAAGCAAGTATTAAAACAAGACGCCACGTTGCCCTTCAAAGGCTTTGAGAAAAAGTTTGATGCAGTTATTACAAATCCACCGTTTGGCATTTTAAGTCAGCCTGTCAAATACGAAACGTTCAGCATCGAAACCCTAGATCATCTGATGGCTTTACGTGCATTGGATACCATGAAAGATAATGGTAAGGCTGCGATCATTATCGGTGGTCATAACCGATGGGACAGGAAAGGAAGAATCCAATTGGGCAAGAACCGGATTTTCTTCAACTATCTATATAGTCGCTACTATGTCGTGGACATGATCAACATTGATGGTCACAAATTGTATTCGCGCCAAGGAACTTCTTTTGATGTGCGCTTGATCCTCATAAATGGGCGAAAGAAAATTCCATCGGGAGTTGCACCTGTACTGAATGAAAAGTTGGATTCAGTTGTGGATTCTTTTGAAGGATTGTATGAGAGGGTAATGGAGGTAACCGACCTCAGTCAAGACTCCGGTGGGCAGGCTGAACCAAAAAATGAAATTAATATGAAACCAATTGAATTAGAAGCCGAGGCACTAGCACTGGAATTAGAGTTAATGACTTTCGAGGAATTAGGAATGCCCTACACGCCAGCATCGGACAGTTGTGTGGTCTTGAATACTGTTGTACCTGATTCAATGGGTTATGAAACACACAGTGCGTTACAACGAATCAAAGAAGCAGTTGGTGGAGACATAGATGAATATGTACGAGCTAAATTGAATTACAAAAGTAAGGTAGAACTTTGCAAGGCTTTGTCAGCAGAGCAGATCGATGCGGTAGCCATGTCGGTTTACAACATTGAAGAACGAGGCCAGGGAATGATCATAGGTGACCAGACTGGAATTGGCAAAGGTAGAATCGCAGCTTCCATCATCCGCTATGGTGTAGAACAGGGTGTTAAACCTATTTTCATTACTGAAAAAGCAAACCTGTTTTCAGACATCTACCGCGATCTTGCAGCCATTGGATCTGCTCATTTTGCACCCTTCATTGTCAATGGTCGCGAAAGTAAAACCGACATTAAAGATGAAGACGGTGAGATCATTTACCAGGCGTTGCCAGCCGAAGATCAAAATCGAATTTTTAAAAGCGAGAAAGTACCAGCCAACTTCAAGTTCGTTGTAGCCACTTATTCTCAATTCAATTCGCCAGACAAGAAACCTGTTAAGCCTTCGTTCCTGAATGCCATCGCAGAAGATAACATTATCATCATGGACGAGGCACATAACTCATCCGGCTCAGGCAATACTGGAAACTTCATGCAATCTGCTTTAGCGAAAACACGGGGCGTAGTTTTTCTCTCAGCCACGTTTGCCAAACGTCCTGATAACATGCCGATCTATGCAATGAAGACTGCCATCCACGAAGCCAGCATGACGCGCGATGCACTGATCGAGGCGATCACCAAAGGTGGAGTTGCTTTACAGGAAATTTTAGCCAGCCAGCTTGTTGCCGAAGGACAGATGATCAGACGAGAACGTTCCTTCGAAGGCGTAGAAGTAAACTACATTACGCTCGAAGAAAAAGAACAGGAACATAAAGCCATAGCTGATAACATCACGTCCATTGTGCGCGAGATCATCAGCTTCCAAACTATCCATGTTGATGCACTGGTGGAAGAGCTTGATAACATTGCCGTGGCAGAAGGAAAGCAAGTGCAGATTAGGGAAGGCACTTCACAAGCAGGAGTCGATAACCTTCCATACTTCTCGAAAGTTTTTAATGTCATCAATCAAATGCTTTTCAGTATTAAAGCAGAAGCCGTTGCTGAAAAAGCAATCGCCCGATTGAAAGAGGGTAAGAAACCTATCATTGCTTTTGCCAGCACGATGGGAAGCTTCATTGAACAACTGGAAACCGAAGGCGGTGTGCCAGTGTCGGACGGAGATACCATTAATGCTGATTTCTCAACGGTTCTTCAAAAAGGTTTAGATGGGATTTTACGCTATACCGAAACCGATGTAGACGGTCAGAAAATATTCAAGAAGTTTGACTTGTCTGAATTTGCTCCTGAAATACAAGCAGAATACTTTCGGATAAGTGACCGGATAAAACAGGCATCGACTGGCATCACTATTTCACCCATTGATGTGATTGTTCGAAAAATTACCGAAGCAGGTTATACCGTAGCAGAAGTCACAGGCCGGAAATATGAATTGCAGATCAATCCTAAAACCAATAAGGCATTAATACTATCGCGCAAGCGGGTTAACACCAATGATGCCTTCCGACAATTTAATAATAACGAAGTCGATGTGCTGCTCATTAATCAATCAGGAAGCACAGGAGCTTCCGCTCATGCCATCGCAACACCTAAAGTACCCAAAGAGAAAGTAAAACAACGGGTAATGATTGTGCTGCAAGCCGAACTGGATATTAACACAGAAGTGCAGAAGCGTGGCCGGATCAATCGAACGGGACAGATTATGAAACCGATCTATGACTATGTGAACTCGGCTATCCCGGCAGAGAAGCGTTTGATGATGATGCTCCAAAAGAAACTCAAATCATTGGATGCTAATACAACCTCCAATCAAAAGTCATCCACTAAAATTCTGGATGTACCTGACTTTCTCAACAAGTTCGGGGACAAGATTGTGGCTGAATACCTTAAAGAAAATCCGGAAGTGAATAATTTGCTGGACGATCCCTTGGGGCTTGAAAAAAGAGAAGTAGAATCCGCAGAACTCGAAGATGCTGCCCATAGAGTCTCTGGTCGAGTAGCGGTTCTTTCTACTGCCATGCAACTGGATTTTTACAATGAAATCTCAAACCGATACAATGAGTATGTGGAGTACCTCAAACAAACTGGAGAATACGACCTGGAGGTAGAGGCAATGGATCTTCAAGCGGAAACTATCTCATCCCGTGTGGTGATTGTTGGTAAAGGAGGGCAGAGTGAATTTGGTGACGACAGCATACTGGAAACAGTAAACGCCAATGTCTTAAAGAAACCGTTTACTAAAATTGAACTGAACAACCTGATCACCGAGGTCTTGCAAGGTAAGGATGCGAATGAACAGCAAAAGGAATTACTCAAAGACTTTGACAAGTTTATGTCTTCCAAACTGGAATCAGAGATTGAGGAAAACAAAACTCATTATGAAGAATTGATTCAAAATATTCCACAAGAGAAAAAAATAAAGAAATTAATAGAAGAAAAAGGATCAGGCGAAGCGAAGGAGGCGATTATGACCAGAACCAGTGAGTTTCAAAAAGCTATGACTGATTCCGAGGAAAAGATCAGAAAAACAATTGCCAATCAAAAAGCTAATCTGGAAAGTACACTTGATTTTTTCTACGTTGGTAGAAATCTAAACTACCCTGTGACAAGCTATGATGCAGGGCAAGAGCGAACGCCTGCCGTATTTCTGGGCTTTATCATTGATAAGAAACGAAAGAACCCTTATGCACCAAGTTCGTTACGATTACGCTTTGCCATAGCCAGTAGTAATAAGTATGTGGTGATACCTGCTAGCTACGCGAAAGACGTTCATGCCATCAAGGGCGCAAGCGTGGGTGTTCCGGAATTGGATAAAGAAGAGTTATTAAACCGTTGGGAAGCCTCAATAAAAGAAAGTACCGTTGATCGAAAGGTGAGGCATATTATCACAGGCAACGTTCTACAAGCATTCAGCACCTTCAAAGGTAAATTAGTAAGCTACACTACGCTTGACGGAGTAAAGAAAGGAATCCTGATGCCGGAATATTGGGAACCCGGTAATGACGTGCAACAGAAAACAGTGGTGCCGATTGCAAGAGCACTCAAAATCATTCGCTCCCTCACTGTTGGCACAAGCGTTACGACCAAGAACGCCATTTCTATTCTCAAACAGCCCGATAAATTTAAGATCATGGTTGCTTTAGCAAGATCGAAAGGCGGTGAGATTTACCTTGATCCGGATATTCTTCAAATCGTAGATAAGAATAATTTTGAAAAGGTATCGGATAAAATGACAGCCACAATAAACGAGACTAAGATTGATAAGTTTGTAATACTACTCCAAGAGAAATTCAATGATAGCGTTTCGCTTAATCCCGCTCAATTTGACCTGATCAAAAACGATGTAACGAAACGATTACCTCGGGTAAAGCCAGTAATGATTGTGCAGCCTAAACAAGCTTTGTCGGACGAGTTGGAACTGGAGGCTTTGGCATTGGAGATTGAGCTGGAGTTGATGGAGTTTGCGGCTTGAGAAAAGAAATTTAAGTGCTTTTAAAAAGCCGTAAACAAGTCATTTCTAAGCTAAATTAGCGATATTTAAAGTCAAAATTTATCGTTATTCAATGGAGGCACAGGCTTCGTTACGAGACACAATTTTAAGTCAGATAGGATCATTCCTTCATGACGAAGGTTTTCAGAGCCAACAATTCATCAAAGAAGGTATTTTTGAAATTATCAACCTTATTTCAGATTATCAAGAAGAGGGAAGAGTGTTGTTTCCAGAAGTGCTAATAACTAACGACTTAGGATTACTTAAAACTATTCCGGATTTCAAAGTAAAGATAGGAGAACAAGGGATTGCCATTGAATCATATAAGAAAATAATCAAATACTGCGCCCCCCTCTGTACAAGTGAATGGATCATTTATATTGAAGTTAAAGATGGTAGACTTAAATATGGCCTAACGTGCGCAGAATTAACTGAAACCACCCCTTCATTATATAAACAGAGTGTGGGTGAAATGAAATTGGACATAACTGGTTGCAACGTTGCCTACATCCATAACATTGGAAAAAAGACTGTCCGAGTTATTGGGCTTAGAAATTCTATTACTGTTTCTTTATCTCTTAACGACATAACAGAAATTTCGATTAATGAAATTGGAACATTAGCAAGTCATATATGTGAAGATGTTCAGTTAAAGAAAGAAGTGGCTCGGAATTTTATCGAGAAGATACTATCAGATGGATTCAAGGAAGGGCACGGAAACTTAATTGGTGTTGTCAGTAATTCCGCTGAATCAATTACCAATTTAAGATCACATTTTCCTGAAGGGATTTATCTTCCAGAGCCAATTGACTTGTTGGCTCTGTTGCTTGCTTTTGAAGTTGAAAAATCTGCCGAGAATTCGGTAGCTCTCAGACAACACGCAACAATTGTTAAGTCAATGTGCAATAATGATGGTATTGCGATCTTTACAACCGATGGAAAACTAATGGCGTATCATATAATAATTAACAAAGATTTCATTCCAGACGAAGTTAAGAAGACCATTTCGGGAGGAGCGCGTACTCAAGCCTTTTTTAATATGAAATACTCAAATGCTTTCCAATTCGGCTTAATAAAATCTCAGGATGGTCCTATAAAAATTTTCAAGAAAGCATGAGTAGCTTACCAACAATATGGTCAGGATCAGAAGAAGTGAGCATTCCCAAGAATGCTTCAAATGTCAATGATATAGTTCCTTTGGCAAATGGTCTTACTGCAAAGCAACAAAATCACTTGATAAAAGCTTTTAATGAATTGGAAGCCTATGACATGGCAGTAGAGTATTCATGGAAGAAAACTATAACACGACTAAAGGAAGCTCTCTCCTCGCTTGGTATGCAATTTATTGGAGAGATGCTTGGACGAAACGATATAACTGACAATACTCCTTATGAAAATGTTTTAACTGATTATCATGCAATTCAACTAGCTGAACAATTAGGGCTATTCACGCCAACTGCTGGATTGCAACTTAGACAGGCTCACGAGTTAATTATTCATTATTTTTCAAGCGATGCAAAGGAAGAAATTGATAAACTCACGGCATTAAACATTATCAAGAACACTGTCAAGTATGTATTAGGTCACGATCAAATGGAGGTCGCTATTGAGTTTACAAATTTTCGAAACAGGTTACTCAATGAAAATTTAAAGCCTGGCGATTCACAATTGGAAATGCTTATTAACTCACCACTTTTCTATTCACGCACAGTTTCATTTATCTTGCTTAACTCAATCATAAAAGACATAGGAGCTAAAATCGAACATGGTTTAGCTAATTTTAATCTCATTTTGCCTCTCATCTGGGAAAAGTTAAGTGATAATGATAAGTACAATGTTGGATATGCCTACAGAGATGTTATATCATCAAATAATAATACTGCTGCGAATGGATTAAAGCAAGCTTTATCCAAAGTAGGTGGATTCGATTTTGTTCCTGAAAGCTTGAGGTCAAATACATTCATAAAAGCAGCCAAGTACATTATAGAAGTTCACTACGCTATGAATAATTTTTATAATGAGCCTGCTGCTGTTGAATCGTTAGCAAACTTGGGATCGACTATCCCCAAACCTGCGTTTCTTCAATGTATTCAAGCCTATCTAGTTGTATGCGTAGGAAACACTTATGGAACATCGACAATTGCAGCAAATCTTGCTAAGAACAAACTTTCTGAAGTGCCCGAGGATAGATGGAAATACTATTTTGAAAAAGGAATTAATAATGACGAGGAAGTATTGTATAATCTTCGAACAGATTCACAGATTACAAGATTTTCAACTCTAATCAATGATTTAAATATTACCAAGTTCACAAATCTTCCCAACGAGAATCAAAAACTTTATAATGCCCTTGTAAAAGCTCAAGTGGTTAAAGTTAAAGATTTTGCAAGTGAGTTATATCAAAAGATGAAAAAGTAGCATCTTATCTGCGACATTTTAGAGTCGATTTGATTAGTAATTTTGCTTCACTTCATCCATTCAATGCTAATTGGCTAACCGGCTGCCTTAGTCAATCCATCCATTCCCGAACCGTCTGACAATTAATGTCGGACTTGAATACTTAGATCTTGGATATGTCTAAAAACGAGGAGATTTTGGAGTCAAAAACCTATATTTGAACAATGGCATTCCAAATAAGAATGGTAGATCCTTTAATTGCCTCTAAATACCTGATTGTGAACTTGTTATATGCATATCTTGAAGAACTTTAGGTCAAATCCGAGATGAGAAAGATTGACGAACTATTTTTAAAACTTGGCTTAAGCAATGATAACGGACTCTATATAACTAACGAAAATCTTTGGCGAAATGAACTGTCTATTCCAAATCGAGTTCAAAGACTTATTGAGAGAAAAATAAAACCAGACGCATTTTTTTGTTTCGACAACAAACCACTTATTCTATTTTTTGAAAGTCCTGCTAATAGACAAGAATTGCATGAAGCAATCTGGAACTTTAATGAATGTCCAATCGCAATTATTGTTGATAACGATTCAGTAGAAATTTTCAATGGCTTTCGCTATGAGAAAGACAAAAAGTGTTTAGAAAAACTTGGGGGCAATGAAAAACTAAATGACTTTACATATTTTGAGTTAGTAACGGGGCGAACTTGGGAGCAGTACAAGGAAAATTTAGATTATAAATTTCGTGTAGATTACCATCTGCTACAAAACATAAAAGCCACAAGAGAAATCCTGCTTGGAACTGCTAAAAATAGAGCTAAGCTTGTAAATGCGATTTTAGGTAAGATAATTTTTGTCCGTTATTTAATTGACCGAAAGGTTAAACTGAAATTTGACGGTAAACTGCGTACTTGGACAAATGATGAATTTTGTCATCTACTCGATAATCCTAAACAAATTCAGAATTTCTTTGAATACTTAGAGGACAAAGACAGTGGATTTAACGGAGATTTATTTCCATTAAGCCCGAATGAATATAAGCAAGTAACGAAAACAGATTATCAAGTACTAAAAAGATTGTTAAAAGGTGATGACATTGTAAAAGGTCAAACATCTTTGTTCAATTTATACGATTTCTCAATTATACCTATTGAATTTATTAGCAATGTATATGAGCTTTTCATTGGGAAGGACAACCAGCAAAATGAAGGTGCGTATTACACTCCGTTATTTTTAGTTGACTATATTCTTAAAGAAACTGTTGAAAAGCATTTAAATAACTATTCCAATACAAAGACGACTATCACGACTATCAGCGAATTTTTATCACCTAGTTTCGAAAATTATTCATATTGCAAAGTATTAGATCCGGCATGTGGATCAGGTATTTTTCTGGTTGAAACCTTGAGAAAAATAATCGAGAGGTATGTTAAGGATACTGACATCGAGATTAATTCTAGTAGATTTAAAACAGCAATTAAAACCCTAGCACAGGAAAATATTTACGGCATTGATAAGGACGAAAGCGCAGTACAAGTTGCGATATTTTCTATTTACTTAACACTACTTGATTATTTAGAGCCTCCAGCTATAGAGAGATTTAAGTTTCCTGTTTTGCTTGGTCAAAACTTTTTTGTTTCAGATTTCTTTATTGAGAATAATGATTTCAACTCGAAATTAAAGGGTGTTGAATTTAATTTCATATTAGGAAATCCCCCTTGGGATGGTAACGCAATTGGTCAAAGTGGTAAGTCTTACTTAAGTCTAAGAAAATCTCGCGAAAAAGACTTTAAAAAGAAGTATTCAATTGCTATCAACAATGGGGAGATTGCAGAGGGATTCATGCTTCGCGTAAGTGATTTCGCGAGAGGGAATTGCCAAATTGCTTTAATCATAAAAAGCACCATTCTTTATAATAGAGGTTATTCAGAGTTTAGTAAGTTCAGACAGTATTTGTTACAAGAATTCTTCATTGATAGAGTTTTTGAATTAGCTGCTGTAAGACATGAGGTTTTTGATAGGTCAAATGATCCAGCAATAGCACCTGCGGCAGTTATTTTTTACAGATATGCAAATGGTCAAAGTACAAATGGTAATGTGGTGGAACATTTATCGTTAAAAGCTAGTCGTTTTTTCTCCCTATTTAAAATTTTCACATTAAACAGAACTGACTTTAAAAAGGTAGAGCAGAGTAGACTCAAGGATTTCGATTTCTTGTGGAAAATATTGGTTTTTGGTTCCTATTTAGATTTCAATTTCATAAAGCGGCTTTCTCAAGACTATACTTCTATAAGCAAACTTACGCTTAATAAAAAAGAATTTCTCAAAGGAACTGGAATAACCCTCAGTAAAACGCCAACAGAACGGACTAATCATTTAAAAGGACTCCCATTCATCGATGCGTATGGGATAGAACCTTTTTTTGTTAACCCCGATAGAATAACAACGTTTGAACTTGAAAAAGTTGGCCGCAGAAGAAAGGAAGCTCTTTTCACGGGACCATTTCTGCTTATACGAAATGGGTTAGACACGCAGACACTTAACGCTCGCGCAGCGATCTTTAAGTCGGATGGCGTCTATATGAAAGCATTAACCGGAATCAAACCCTTGAATGGTGATTTAAATGTTTTAAGAAACATTTCCGGTTTATTAAGCTCTAACCTATATACATACATTGCCATAAATACATTTGGTTCAATAGGAATTGAACGAGAGCAAACAAAAGATTATGAGAAATTCAATATTCCTTACTTAAAAAACGGAATATCGAAATTTGTTAAGAAGATAGAGGTAGCGAAATTAAAGATTTACACAGAAAAAAAAAGAACTCCAGTTGACGGAATCAAAATTGAAATTTTTGAGGTAGAGATAAATGAAAACCTTAAACTTCTAAACGAGGAGATTATAAAACTCATAGATTCAAATGAAGTAGAGAGAGAGCTCATTAACTATGCATTAGAAGTAAACCGTGCGTTGATAACTAGCGGGAACGATTCTAAAAATAAGATGCTCTCGCCAATTGAATACGAAAACACTTATTTAAGGGATTACGCAACACTGTTTCTGAAGCGGTTCAGATCAAAAATAGAGTCTACTGATAAAAAATTTATTGTTGAAATTTGGCATACTCGCCATATTGTCGGGATGTTTTTTAAAACTATCCCCGCCAATCGTTTTTCGAAAAGTATAGTTTGGGTTGATAAACAAAATAAAGACAAAGAGATCATATCCTTCATAGGAAAAATTGGCTCGGAGAAAATAACGGAAAAGCTTTTTATTCAGAAGGATGTACGCGGGTTTGAAAAAGACTATTTCTACATTTTCAAACCCAATGAAAGGCGGTTATGGCATAAAGCCATTGCTTATTTGGATATAAATGAGTTTGCCGATGCGATCCTTAAAGCTGGGAGGGTTAGAAAGTGATGTTTAAAGAATTAAACGCTTCCAGCTATGCTCATAAGAGTATTTTTTACAACGCTGAATTCGAAGGTGTTCTTTCGAAAATTATTGCATGTTACCATCTTATCTTGAAAAGCAAAATAGTTTTGCCCAATAATGAAAATAGTATTAGAGACCACATACTCTACACTTACCTCAAAAAGCAATGGTTTAAAAATGAGTATCAACTAACAGACTACTTATTTGATCCTGAGCTTCCTGAGAATAATGGCAGAATTGATATCCGAGTTATTCCCGTCAATCCACTGATTAATGATGATGCCTATTTTGTTATTGAGTGTAAAAGACTTAGCGCCCAAAATCAAATGGGCTCAAGTGGCCTGAATTCAGAATATATAAAAGAGGGCGTCTGCCGCTACATTTCAAAAAAGTATACTTCATATTTTGGCGTAAGTGGCATGATCGGTTTAGTAGTGGATTCAATTGATATTAAAAAAAATGTTGTTTTTATCAATGATCTTTTAGTAAAGTCATTCACAGAATCAAATACAACACAGGGGTTAAAATACTATCCGGTTGTGCCTAACTTTGATTATTCTTATTGTTCAATTCATAGTATTGGACATGGTAATCTTATCATATACCACCTTATGCTCGATCTTTCGAAGAATATAAAATAACAGTTTCGTATAATAATCTGCTCACTAGCCAAATTCTTCATTGGTAATAAAGCGAAGAAATCTTATCGCCTTACGTAACGTAGCTATAATTCTCCGAATTAGTCCTTTATATTCTACTCTACTCTAAAGTAGATACTTTTAGCTGAGTCACATTCTATCTTTCAATCCAATCGAAAGAGGCGACTATGATCACACTCAGCAACTATTTCAATGAAGTAAATCGCATAGGCGTTTCCACCCTTCCGGAAACGCTCAAAAAAAGCCATGACTTTGTTTTAAAGAGTACGAGTAACGGAAGCAATTGGGACACCTACAACACGAATGCTACCGTTAAAAAAGTCGTTGATCTTTACCTATCCAAGCTAAATGAGTTTATAGCATCACAAACATCAGATTCACCACAACCCGAGCCAGCGAGAAAAGCACCGAAACCTTATCCTCAGGTAAAACCCAGACAGGAATTATCACCTCAAAAAAGAGCAGTCCAAAAATCGATCAAAGCAAAAAAGGAAAAGAAGCCTGGCAAACGGGTTGAGAACATCCGGGAGGAAGTTAAGTTCATTAAACGCTATGTGGGGCTGCATAATAAAGTGAAGTCGCCAAATGCTATTCTCTCATTAATCAAAGCTCTCCAGCGTTCCATTGTACAAAAGCTGATCCGCAAGACTTCGCCTTTAGCGAAAGATATTGAGACGATCCAGGATAAACTCGTGAACGTATTCAATAAAATGAAGGGTGATGAACGCTTTGAGATCAATGAGAAAGATTTGGGAAGGTTTGTCTCAATCGCGGGAGGTGAGGAAGTCTATCCCTCCATCAAATTCATTAAGCGTTTCATTGGGATGCAGGAAAGAGAGCTGACCACAACTCAGATTGAGTCATTCCTGAAACAATTGGAAAATGCCGTGAGCAAAAAGAAAATCATGCGAGATGATCCGTATGCCAATAAACTCAACGCCATCTACAAAAAACTGAAAACAACTGCTGGAAAGATTTCACTGACCAAAACAGAACTAAATGGGCTGGAAGGCATCATAAAAGCTTGCAGTTGCCATAAAGACTTAGGTAAAATTTACAATACGGGTGGAAGAAAACTACGGCAATGCAGAAAGAAGACCTACTCCGATGCGAGGAAAGGAGCCTGCTCACATAACCGAGGACTGAACGGAACGCAAGGTGTACTTACTGCTGAACAGATGGGTAGTCGTCAGTTTGAAAGATTGAACTTCACGTATCCTTGGGACACATTGATGGGCAAACCTGCAACCAACTTTACCATCATGTTTCATGGTGGACCAGGTGCAGGAAAGACAACACTGCTATTGAAGTTTGCTGAATACCTCGCCAATAATTTTGGTAGCGTGATCTACATATCATCGGAAGAACACGAGGCCTCCACACTAACAGACAAAGTAAACGAGCTGCTCAGACCAAAGCCGGCCAACTTAGCGTTCGCGCCTGATCTCAAAACACCCGATCTGTCGCAATACGATTTCGTCATTCTGGATTCAGTGAATGATCTCGGATTGAAACTCGATGACTTCAAAAAGTTAAAGAAGGAAAATCCTCATGCTGCATTTATTCTCATTCTACAACACACCAAAGATGGTGATTATCGTGGTGGAAAAGATTGGGAGCATGACATTCAGATTGCAGCTAAAGTCGAGAATGGAGTCGTTACCGTTTATCGCAACCGATATGGTGTAAAAGGTTCGCTTGATTTCTTCAATCACTTCAACACGAAACCTGTTCAGAGTGTGACTCATTCATACTCCTAAATTGAAAAACTAAACAACAAAAATCAAAACTCATGGAAGCAGGAGCAAAAGGCACTGGCATCGGAGGATTCTTGTCAAAGATCCTGGGCGCAGGTGCAAAAGAAACAATCGACTCAATCGGTAATACCATTGACAAGATTGATAAGTCGGACGAGAAGCTTGAGATGCAGCTCAAGTATAAACAGCTTCTCATGGAAATGGAAAGCTCGTATCTCAACTACGAAAGCAAGCTGCTGGAAAGTCAGTCAAAAATTATTGAGTCAGAAGCAAAAGGCGATAGCTGGCTTCAACGGAATTGGCGGCCATTGCTTATGCTCATCTGTATGTTCATCATCCTGAACAACTATGTGCTTGTCCCTTATTTCGGCATCCCAGTGGCCGTGCTGGATGATCACATCTGGACACTGATGGAGATGGGTGTCACAGGCTATGTAGCAGGGCGGTCATTAGAAAAGATCAGTGAAAATCTCGGCCCTGTGCTTCAAAATGTCAGAAAAAAGAGGAAATGATTGAGGTTTAGTTCAGAAGTATATATTTAAGGAGCGAAAGATTGGATTGGGTGCTGCCATTCAAGTTGGCACATATTATGATAAATAGAATGATTAGCCCATTCGAAAAGACGCTCCTTGCAACGGTGAAAGAGAATGGTGACGTTGGAAAGGTGCAGGGAGATCGCAAGAAAACACGGCTATGTCTATACGGACAAGGAACTTGAAATAGTTCGGGACTTTCTCTACCGATTGCCAGCCATAGAGTATAAAGCATATCAGGATATATATGAAGGCAAAAACAGCGATAATCTACACTCGGGTCTCATCAGACGAGCAAGCACGTGAAGGCTACAGCTTGCAATACCAGGAAGAACAGCTAAGAAAATATTGCACCCATCGAGATATAACCATCATCGCACACTACAAGGAAGATTATTCCGCCAAGACTTTTGATCGACCAGAGTTTAATAAGCTGTTGAGTTTTTGTAAAAAGAATCAAAGCGAGGTTGACTACCTGCTGTTTGTAAACTGGAGCAGGTTCGGAAGAAACGCTGGAGATTCTTATTCGATCATCAAGCAATTGGGAAAACTTGACATTGAGCCGCAAGCCATTGAACAACCGCTCGATCTAAAAGTGCCAGAAAATAAAATGATGCTTGCCTTCTATTTGGCAACGCCAGAAGTTGAAAATGATCGCAGGTCTCTTAACGTAAGATCGGGTCTGTACCGTGCAAGAAAAGAAGGCCGTTGGACAACTCACGCGCCTGTTGGTTACCGAAACATACGCACGGAAGATGGTAGAGCGATGATCATTCCAAGTGATCAGGCTGAATTAGTGAGGGAAGCTTTTAGAGAATATGCAACGGGTACGTACGGTATCAATGAACTGTGTAAAAAGCTGGTTGCAAAAGGACTCAAATCAGGTCGATCAAGTTTCAATGAACTGATAAGAAACAAGACTTATATCGGACTTGTATATGTTCCAGCATATAAAGATGAGCTTGCTTATTACACAAAGGGGATTCACGAACCATTGATTTCTGAAAAGCTATTCTATCAGGTGCAGGATTTGCTCGAAGGTCGATCCCCCAACAGACCAACAAAAAATACGGGTAAGGAAGAATTGCCCCTGCGCGGATTTCTTGAATGTCGTCAGTGTGGTAAGAATATTTCGGGCAGTGCTTCACGGGGAAACGGTGGCAGATATTTCTACTATCACTGCACGTGCGGATGCAACGAGCGATTCAAAGCACATGAAGCGAATAAGATGTTCCTCGAGCTTCTGCAAAGCATCACACCGAATCCTGCTGTTCTGGAAATGAACTACGAGATATTAATGGACGAGTTCACATCTAAATTTAAATCAGCGAAACAGCAAACCATTAAGCTTGACGAAGACATAAAAAAGAACAACCAGCGGATTCAAAACGCACAACATCTGATGCTTGATGCAGAGCTTAGTGCGAAAGACTACAAAGAAATCAAGGTTAAGCTTGAAGCTGAAAACGATCTTTTGTTGCGAAGGAAGAGTGAGGTCGGCAATGGAGAAGAGGACTTCAAGGAGTACCTACGGTCGGGAGCGACTATCCTTCGCGACCTAGATGCGAGGTATCAGAATGCCTCGCTTAAATACAAGCAGCTTATCATTGGTTCGGTGTTTCCGGAAAAATTGATTTTTGAAAAAAATGGATTTCGAACCAATAGAGTCAATGAAGCTGTTCAGTTGATCTGCATGAATAACAGTCAGTTAGATCAAAAAAAAAGCGGACGAGCTAAAAATTTTTTAGCTACGTCCGCTCAAGTCGAGGTGAGATGATTCGAACATCCGACCCCCACGTCCCTAACGTGGTGCGCTAACCGGGCTGCGCTACACCTCGAACAATAAATTCTGTGGAGAATATCGGAGTCGAACCGATGACCTCTTCCATGCCATGGAAGCGCTCTAGCCAGCTGAGCTAATCCCCCTCACTTCGTTAATAACCCAATAGGCTTATTAAACGGGTTGCAATAATACTAAACCGTGCTTGGAATCGCAAAATTTGATATGGGGAGCGTGTAATTAAGCC
>JABFSY010000330.1 GCA_013140395.1 Cyclobacteriaceae bacterium | reverse complement strand
CCGATGGCTTATGCAGCGTAAGGTTTTCTTAAGGCATAAAACTCTTGGAATGATCCAAAAGAAAAGCCCTGCGCTTCAGGCAGGGCTTGACCATTCCAGTCGGTTGAACTTAACCCTGGCAGGTTGCTCCTCAGCAGAGCCCGCTTCCGTTTCAGTTCAACTATGCAAAATTCAAATCAGTAATCTATATTTACAACCTGTCAAAATTCCCAGCCACTTACCACAACTTACTAAACTATTCAAACTGGGTTTTACAAAACGTATGTCTAATTATACCGCTAATTCAAACCAAAGATATCTCGAAGGGCTTCTTGCTGCGCAGGTAGAGACTCCATTCCAGTTTGCTCGTACATTTGTTGGTTTTGATTTAATAGTCTTATCAATCTCTCGATTTGAATTTTCGCTTCTAATTTTGATTCTTGATTGAGCTCATGTCGTCTACTCTCTGGCATCCACTTGAGCAAAGTAGCAACAGGGCCTTGTATCTCGCTAAGGAGCCATTGTTCTAATTTGCTAAATCTATCTCTTTCAAATCGATTAAAGTCCTCATGGTCACTATTCAAATCGATTGTCTCCTTTTTTTGTAGTTTGACCGGCTTCAGTAAATCCAGGGTACTAGAATTAGCCTTTTTGCGAAGAGCCTGGATAGTTTCCTTTGAAACAATACTTCCAAAATGGCGCGATTTTCTTTTTTCGTCAATCGTGTCAACACTAGCATTCAATGCCGTTTTTAACATAACGCCAAAGAATATCAGCACACCCCACAAAAATGCTGCTGATTGCCATTGGTTTAAGTAATGAATAAGGGCAAATATCAACATATAAAAAATGCCCAAAACTAAATTCATTTCTCCCCTCTCGTAGAATATGTCTGCATTAGAGCGTGAGTCATAAGTAAAGGGCAAAAAAAATAAAAACAAATATGCCATGATCACTTTCATGATTGGCTCATCCGAAAATAGATTTGGACTAATCTCAAAAATGAATATTAACACAACCGCAAATGTTGAAGACCAAAACATCATCATAAGTAGCCCAAGAAGTGTTATAATTGATCTCATATCGCTTTACATTATTTGGCTTTTTAATATGTATTTGCCTGGTTCCTCACCATTTTTTTAAGTTAAATGGTTTTCGTTAGGCTTTCAATATAACACATATATGTGTCTATCAAAAAGGATCGAATTACTGACTTTTAGTTGTGACCAAAGTCAGAAACAAGAAGCTATTATCTCAGTTCGGAATACATTTACGAAAGGTCAGAATAGAAAATAGTCTCTCTCAGGAGCAGCTTGCAAATGACGCAGACATACCGATCAACCAAATTGGAAGGATAGAGCGGGGAGAAATTAATCCCTCATTGAGCACTTTGGATGCAATTGCCAAGGCATTTAGAATTTCCCTATCGGAATTGGTTGACTTCTAACGCCATAAAAAAGGTCATTTACCTTGACCACTGCCTTGACCAGTACAATAAAAAACCCACTAATCATATTGAATAGTGGGTTTATCGGAGGTTCCGAGCGGATTCGAACCGCTGTAGGAGCTTTTGCAGAGCTCAGCCTAGCCACTCGGCCACGGAACCTTATTCAATCAATACTTCAATTTCCTCTTGCAGAGCTCACCCCGATAACAATCGGGGCACTCGGCCACGGAACCTTATTCAATCAATACTTCAATTCCCTCTTGCAGAGCTCACCCCGATAACAATCGGGGCACTCGGCCACGGAACCATTTTATTTACACAAAGCTAAAAAAACACCGGGGTATTACAACCATAAAAAAAAGAAGGTGACCGAAGCCACCTTCTTCTGTTTATATCCAGCAAGACTTAGTTGCCTTCGCCTTTTGCCTTAGCTGCATTCATCTTTTCCTTCAATGCATTTAAAGCCTCGTTATCGCCCAAGGTAGACTTCTCTACTTCCTGATTGATCTTCTCTACGGTCTTTCCTTTAGGGACTGCGGCTTTCTTAGGAGCTGCAGCTGTCTTCGGAGCTGCTTCTTCGGTAGACCACATCGCCTTCAAGCTGAGTACGATCCGTCTGTCATCTTTAGAGAATTCAAGCACTTTGAAATCGTAGGCTTCACCAGCTTCTATTTTTCCATTGTCTTCCTTCACCAAATTCTTAGCAGAACAGAATCCTTCAATTCCATATGGCAATTCTAATGAAGCGCCTTTGTCATTCTTGCTGATGATGGTACACTTATGAACAGAACCAATGGTAAAGATCGTTTCAAACGTATCCCACGGATTCTCTTCCATGTGCTTATGACTCAATGCTAATCTTCTGTTGGCAGAATCTAATTCCAATACTTGAACATCGATGCTATCTCCCACCTTCGTGAATTCGGAAGGATGTTTGATTTTCTTCGTCCAGCTCAAATCAGACACGTGTACCAAGCCATCAATACCTTCTTCTAATTCAATGAACAATCCGAAGTTGGTCAGGTTACGCACAATACCTTTGTGACGTGTGCCTACGGCATACTTGCCCAAAATCTCCTGACGTGTCCAAGGATCTTCAGAAAGTTGTTTAATGCCCAGTGACATTTTACGCTCTTCGCGATCGATCGTCAATACCACAGCCTCTAACTCATCACCCACTTTTATAAAATCTTGGGGATTGCGTAGATGCTGTGACCAGCTCATCTCACTTACGTGAATCAAGCCCTCTACACCAGGTTGCAACTCCAGGAATGCACCATAGTCAGCTACGTTTACAATCTTACCTTTTACTTTAGAGCCGATAGCGATCTCCATGTTCAATGACTCCCAAGGGTGAGGCGTCAATTGCTTCATGCCTAGTGAGATTCTCTTCTTGTCACCATCAAAATCCAACACAACCACTTTCACCGTCTGGTCAAGTTTCAATAACTCTTCCGGATGGCTAATGCGACCCCATGATATATCTGTGATATGTAACAATCCGTCAACACCACCTAAGTCAATGAACACACCGAAATTCGTCATGTTCTTAATCACACCTTCCAATACTTGTCCTTTCTCTAGGTTGGTAAGGATAACCGCCTTCTGTTGCTCCAGATCTTTTTCAATCAACACTTTATGAGATACAACTACGTTATCGTTGGTGTTGTTGATTTTCACCACTTTCACCTCGATAGATTTATTTACGTAGATATCAAAGTCGCGGATAGGTTTCACATCAATTTGTGATCCTGGCAAGAATGCTTCGATTCCGAAAACATCCACGATCAAACCACCTTTTGTTCTGCGTTTCACGAAACCTTCAATTACCTCGTCCTTATCTAAAGCACGTTGTACATAATCCCAGCCTTTCACCAACTTGGCCTTTCTGCGAGAAAGAACCAATTGCCCCATCGCGTTCTCACGCTCTTCGATAAACAAATCAACAACATCACCAATCTTTAAATTGGTCATGTCTTTGAATTCCGCTAATGGCACAAGACCATCTGACTTGAATCCAATATTTAAAATCACATCGCGGTCGTTGATACCTACTACGGTTCCTTCCACCACTTCGCTTTCGTTAACAGAGGCAACAGTGCCACCATATAACTTATCTAAATTCTGGCGTTCTGTGCTCGAATAACCCTCTCCGAAGCCTTTGCTTTCGAAAGTATCCCAATTAAAGTTTTCTAATGACACATTAGACGTGTTTGCCGCTCTGCGAACAGTTACATCACGCACCATGCGGCTGATTCCTTCTTCCTCTTCCGCCTTTTTCTCTAATTTCAGCTCGGTCAACTCATCTTTTTCAAACAACTCCTCAGCAGCAGCGCCTTTAACCGCCTTTTTTAGGGGTGCATCATCTACCACCGGTTTGTTTGTTTTGGGGCCGAAATCTTCTGATTTTTCTCTTGTTACTTTTGCCATACAGGTAATTGCCCTCATTTACATGCAGCAAATGGGCTGTTTTGCTACAAATTTGGTTTAACAATACTGCTTCAAACCAATGAAACAGCCCCCCAGTTAACTGAAGGGCTGCAAAGGTAATAAAAATATCAAATTGTGCTTATTGTAAGTCTTCTGGTTTTAATGTGCCAGCGGCATAGGCAACTACCACCTTTTGAAAGAGTAATCTAACCTCGGCCTGCGCCTTGTCGGCTTGCGCTTGAACGAATACCCGATTGGCATTTTGATAGTCAACGAAATTTGTCACACCCAGATTATAACGTTCAGTTTCCAATCGAAATGCCATTTCTGCTGCCTCTAGTTGAGAAAGTGTAACCGCGAAGGTTCTTTTTACGAGTTTAAAGTTTTGGTGAGCCCGCAAAACATCTGTCTTTACTAGAATCTCCGCATTTTGTCGCAAGATCTTATTGTTCAAATAAGTTGTCTTTTGCTGGTAAACATTCGCACGATTCTGAAAAATAGTGTTCCCGCCTAAAATCGGAATGAACAATTGAAGCCCATAGGTTCTACGAAGATTATCTGTGTAAAACTGTGTATCGAAGGGAGCCGCTGTTAAATCACTGGCCAATTTATTGTAAGCTGAATTCATGCTCCAGAAGCCAGTCAAAGAAGGGGAATAATTACCTCTGGCCGCATTCAGAGAAAACTTTGATGAGAGCTCATTTTTCTCTGCCCGTAAATAGTCTCCTCTATTCTTCAAGGCCGTTTCATAGGCAGCTTTTAACTCCATTTCGTCTGACGAAATAGAATTAATATCCCAATCCGGTTTTACTACGTCAAATCCATCGGATGGATCTAACAATAGAGTTTGAGACAACATTGCTTTATCATTTATCAAATTGATTTCCGCTTGCAGTGCGCGAATTTCTGCAGCTTTTGCCTGGGAATCTTGGTTGTATTGGTCAACGGGAGATCTCGCTCCCACATTGACTTGTTCAGTTACCTGTTCCAGTTGCTTTTTCAACGCTTCCCAGTTCTCATTTGCTATTCGAAGTAACTCCACATCCAATAGAACCTGTAAAAACTGAGTTGTAACTGTGTTAATCGCATCTTGTTCACTTCGATGAACGAAATGCAACTGGGCGTCTAATTGAGTACTGGTTTGTTTTATCTGACTGATCCGATTAAATCCGCTAAACAAATTTACTTGGGCGTTCAACGATCCGGAAAACTGGTCGAATAACCATTCACTACCTTACCCTCGTTTTGGTTGAAAAAATTACCATTCACTTGAAGTGCCGAAGCATTGGCGGAAAGCGTTGGAGCCAAACCAGCCCAGGCTGCAGTCTTTTGTACCTGACTGTTTGCCAGATTATTCCTCTGTTGATTTAGCTGAATGTTATTTTTTAAAGCTATTTTAATTGCTTCTTCAAAAGTGAGTGGTCTATTCTGTGCATCAACCCGTGTGCCTGCAAACACAAAAAAAACAAATAACAAATATCTCATTCTCATACAGCCTGGTTTATTTCACCAATTCATCTGACTCAATAGCACCATCCACCACTTTCACCACTCGTTTGCCACGCTTGGCATTTTCTTCAGAGTGAGTCACTTGAATGATGGTAATGCCTTCTTCATTCAACTTTTGAAAAATATCCATGATGTGTCTGCCTTGGTCGGAGTGAAGATTCCCGGTAGGCTCATCGGCCAATAACAATTTAGGCTCACCCACGATTGCTCTCGCAATGCCCACCAGTTGTTGTTGCCCCCCCGAAAGTTGCTCGGGAAACAAATCTTTTTTAGCGACCATGTTAAATCGGTCGAGCATTTCTGCAACCATACTTTTGCGCTGGCTGCCGCTCACGCCTTTGTATAAGAGAGG
>JABFSY010000084.1 GCA_013140395.1 Cyclobacteriaceae bacterium | reverse complement strand
GTTTCGGTGGTAGTAAATTTGCTCTCCATCTTGAAATGGGATTTTTATCTTTTGCAGCTCGTCTATAGCTACTTGGTTTTTATCCTGAAAAGCCTTCTCCTTCATCCAGGCCAGCGAAAAGTTTTCACTCTCAAGTTGGTTCACCATGGGGCTTACAGCAAGGCAAGCCACAAACAATTCCGGATGATGGGCTGCAGCTTGCAGCGCCAAGAAACCGCCCCAAGAGTGGCCCATTAGGTAAATTTTTTGTCTTGAAAAGCGCGCACGCAAGTAATTGGTCATCTCCAAAACATCTGACTCTACCACCGCCAAAGACAACGGCTGATTAGGTGGATTTAGTTGCAGGGTCTTTCCACTTCCGCGCTGATCCCATTGCACTACCACAAAGTGCTTTTGCAATTCAGCTGTGAACTTGCGTGCATAGCTCATGACAGAATTACCCGGGCCACCGTGTAAAAAAAGAAGAATAGGATTTTTGTCCCTTGTCCCGTTGATCTGAATCCATTGTTGGATGCCTCCAATCTTTACTGATTCTTGTAACCTAATTTGCCCAAATGCGCTTTCCGAAACGAAAAGTGAATGCGCGTTGATCGTCATTATTATTAAAGCTAAAACGCTTGAAGAAGGCGGCCGTGTTTGGCGTTTTAGGCAAAGGTCGGGGGGCCTGACCCGCTCTTCCTCTATTGCTCCTGCGAAAGCCGGTGAAGGAACATCGCCAAGCCTCATTCTGCTATTTAATCAAGGACAAATAATGGGGAAACATCTCCCGCCATACAGGCCAATCATGATTGGCACCGTGCCGAACATCGAGCCAATGGTGCATCCCTTTGTTGCGTAAAATGCCTGCCATTTTCTCGTTGGCATCCCAACACATATCGTTAGTGCCCGTTCCCAAAACCGTAAACTGATCCCACAAGAATCCATCATTAGCGTCAGGCAGGAAGTCCGGGGGGTTGTTAAAAAAAACATTATCGTCATAATGACCATCTAATTGATCTTTGATATCAAAGGCAGCACCCATATTAAAAACATACTTGACAACCTCCGGATGCTTATAGGCAAAATTAGTTGCGTGGTAACCTCCAAAACTACAACCTGCTGTAGCTACCCTACCAATCCCTGTTTCGTTCTGAGCGAGTGGGATTAATTCATGAAGCAGCATCTGGTCATACCAAATGTGATTCTTCACCCTGTCGGCCGGATGAATGCCCTTGTTATACCAGCTTTGCTCATCTATTCCATCAACACAATAAATCTTCACCAGACCTTCATCCAAAAACCAGTTTACGCTGTCAATCAATTTGAAGTCTTTGTTTTCATAATACTTACCCATCGAAGTGGGAAAAAGAATGACCGGATAGCCCCTATGACCAAATGCCAAAACGTTGATGTGTTGACTCAAACGAGGAGAATACCAGCGGTGAAGATGTTCGTGAGGCATAGGGCAGGGATTGAGTTGAGATTTACTACTTTTGATTTTTCTAAATTTGGTAAAAAAATATTCTAAAGACAAACCGTGCCAGAATTGTCCACATTAAACAACCAAAAGATCGACTATCGGGAGGAGAAAATAAGAGGAATTCACTCTAATTTGCTGAATAGAAATGTGGATATCAACATATTGACGCCTGTTTTGTTGGATCTACCAACCTATCCACTATTGCTGCTTAACGATGGGCAAGATATGGAGGGTCTGCGTATAAAAAACACGGTAGAGGAACTAGTTCGTAATCAACAAATACCACCCATTATCGTTGCCGGTGTGGTAGCCGGTGATCGGCTGCAAGAGTACGGAGTGGCTTCCAGAAAAGACTACCTAAAACGAGGTAGTCGCGCAAAGGCCTATTCGACCTATGTCGCTAGTGAATTATTGCCTTTCCTTAAACATCAGTACCCTATCTCCACAGACCCAGCACATCGAGTTATAGCTGGATGCTCCATGGGTGGGCTTAGCGCTTTAGACATCGCGTGGAATCACCCGAATCTTTTCGAAAAAGTGGGCGCCTTTAGTGGATCATTTTGGTGGCGAAAACGTAATAGCCACAGTATGTTTTACTCAGATCACCACGATCGACTAATGCACCAGGAAATCCGTCATGGTAAAAAGAAAGAAAATTTAAAATTCTGGTTGCAAACGGGGGCCATGGATGAAGTGGGAGATCGCAATAAAAACGGGGTAATTGATTCTATTGATGATACGCTGGATCTTATTGCAGAACTAACAAAAAAAGGGTATCGGCCTTTCCATGATATTCAATATGTTGAGATGAAAGAAGGAAGACATAATCTTGAAACTTGGGCAGAGGCCATGCCCGTATTTTTAAAATGGGCATTTGGCAAATAGCCCCATTCTATGATTGACACTATCATTTTCGATTTAGGCGGTGTGCTCATTGATTGGAATCCGCGATACCTCTACCGCAAAATTTTTAGCACCGAAGAGGAAATCACTTGGTTTTTAGAAAATGTTTGCACACCTGAGTGGAACGATCACCAGGATGGCGGTCGCTCTTTTGAAGAAGCCACGAATGAACTGATTGCCAAATTTCCGAATCATGAATCTGCCATTCGCGCTTGGTATGAACGCTGGCAAGAAACCATTGGAGGCCGTATTCACGAAACGGTAGAACTGTTGGCCGAAATCAAGAAGTCTAAAAAATACAAACTCTACGCCCTCACCAATTGGTCTGCCGAAACGTTCCCATGGGCACTAGCAAACTTTGATTTCCTCCATTGGTTTGATGGCATTGTAGTTTCCGGCATCGAAAAAACCAGAAAACCGTTTCCGGAATTTTATCAAATACTTTTTGATCGTTACCAAATCAATCCACAACAAGCTGTCTTTATTGATGATAATCACAAAAATGTAACAGGAGCGGAGGCGGTAAACCTACCAACTATACATTTTAAATCGGCCAAACAAGTGCGCGAAGAATTGATACGTGCTGGGTTGATTTAAATTTCTTCCTGACTTTATTTCTTCATCGCGAAGTCAATTATCGTGTCCAGTGATATTCGATCATTCAAGGTTTTTGAATAATGAATTTTACGTATGATGAGATTTTCATCTAACATAAATTCAGCGGGCATGGTGGAGAAAGATTCGTTGCCGTCCATCGGGTAGAGCGGTAGTTGCTTCATCTTCGCTTTAATGGCCGTTTGAATAAAAGTAGTTAGATGGCTGAAGGATGATTTGAAGAGAGAATTTTCAATACCGTAAGTGGAGTATTGCTTTTTCTCCGGATCTCCAATTAATGGAACGGGTGAAATTTCTTTATGAAAAATACTTTTCAATAGAAGCTCACGTGTTGATTCGAAGAAGAAAATCATCTCCATATTATTGGCTAGCAATTTTTCGCGGATTCCCATCAGTGAATGAACGCGGAGATTACAAAAGGGGCAACCTGCATGGCGAAAGAAACCGATAAAGACACGTTTCCCTTTATAGTTTTTTAAATGAATGTTCCGGTCAAAAATATCGATGAGGTTGAAGTCGGGAGCTGTTACATTTAAATCAATCAGAATGTTTTCTTTGGCAGAAGTCATGAAATGAGTAGTTTGTCTTATGTTTATACCTACGATGCAAGCAGGTCAATCGGGATTTTTATTTAGTCGCAATCTTTTTGATAGAATGTGAATATCCTAAGCAGCGCGATTATACCTTCGCCACATTGCCAGCCACTTGCATGGTTTCTAGGCTAGGTGAAGGTTTTCCTCCTCGCGGTTCGATGGTCACTGCAAATGTGGTCGGAAATTGAGCGGCTTCCTTCATTTTTAGTAATCCTGCAACAGTAGAGTCAAAAACTCCGCAGTCAACAGGTTTGCCATCAATAATGGCCCACAATTGATATTGATTTTCCTTAGAGAGGGCTTTCATATTTTGAATGCTCAGGTAAACCTCTTTCGTCTGTTCATTCCAATAGATGGATGCAATTGACTCAGGAGCGTTTGGTGTTCCTTTCATTACCACGCGAGTAAAATCCGGATTGCTGGTAACTTTCATATCGGTTTCAATCCGATCTAACCTCAGATTCACATTATTATAATCTTGAGCAATTCGTTGATTCTGTGCAACTAAATTTGTTAGACTTGTCTCACTCTTTTTCCATTTATCCCAATAATCAAAAGCGAGATAAGAGCTGAGTAGTGCAATGGCTACTGATGCCGCTGTCGCGTATCGCCAAGGTGCTGTTGAGGTAGGAGGCATTGGGATGACTTTCGCAGCCGTTTCTTGCTTAATCTTTTCAAATAGTTTTGTCTTCACTTCTGCCCGAGGCTTCACAGCAGCCTGCATCAAGAGGGCTTCTACCGACTGCTCAATGATTGAAAGTTCTTCCCGTAAGGCAGGATGTTGCTGCAGGTTTTTCTCCACAGCTTCTCTTTCGTTCGCTGAGAGTTCACCCAAAGCATACGCTTCTAAAATTCCTGATGCTATGTATTCTTTTATGTTCACTTAATATCTAATATAGCTCGTAATTCAATCATTGCCAATCGAAGCCTGGTTTTTACGGTACCCAACGGAATATTAAATTCTTCGGCCACTTCCGATTGGGTATATCCTTTTAGGTACAATTGACTAATTATAAACTGCTGCTCCTCGGTTAGCTGTTGCAATACTTCTTTCAATCCAATTGCATCTACAGGTAATTGCGAGTGTTCTTGAATATCAATCTTACTTACGAGGTAATCAATATCATCGGTTTTTCTACTCTTGCTGTTTTCTTTTGAACGAGTACTATCAATGGCTTGGTTGCGCGCAATATTGATCATCCAAGTAAAGAGCTTGCCTTTTGAGGAATCATAACTTTCAATTCTGTCCCACACTTTTAAAAAGACATCTTGAAGCACCTCTTCCGCTATCTCTTCCTTTTTTAAGATACGAAAGATCACGCCATAAATTGCACCGGAATAATGGTCGAATAGGTAATCCAGTGCCGATTGATCTTTCTTTTTCAATCGATTCACTAATTCTAATTCCGATATGGTAATGACTTGTGCGATGCGCCAAAGTTATTGAAAAGAATTTTATACGGGCAAATTAAAATAACTCAATTCGAAAAATCCGATGTGGCGATTGATTCCGTATGTCCATTCACAAACCAAAAAATAGTAATTATGAAAAAAGTTATTCTCGTATCAGTCAGCCTTTTTTTAGCAACTATGGCAGCGGTTGCTCAAAAGCCGGTGGAAGTAGGCGGAGCTCCAATGTATCCGACTAAAAACATTATTGAAAATGCTGTTAACTCGAAAGACCACACCACATTAGTAGCTGCAGTGAAGGCAGCAGGCTTGGTTGAAACATTGCAAAGTGCTGGGCCTTTCACGGTATTCGCGCCTACCAACGCTGCGTTTGAGAAACTTCCCGCAGGAACCGTGGAAAATTTATTGAAACCTGAGAACAAAGCTGTCTTAGCATCTGTATTGACCTACCATGTCGTAGCAGGCCGAATGAGTTCTGCAGACGTAGCAGCAGCTATCAAGGCAGGAAAAGGTAAAGCTGAGTTTAAAACAGTGCAAGGTGGTGTGCTGACGGCCATGATGAGCGGTAAAGATGTGGTATTGAAGGATTCAAAAGGGAACACGTCTAAAATTACAGTCATGGATGTAAACCAATCCAATGGCGTGATCCTTGTCATTGATGCTGTGGTGATGCCTTAATTTTTTTTTCTAAAGCAAAATCCAAACACACTCGATTCATCGTATTTCAATTACTAAACAAAAAAAACATGAACAAACTAAATCCAAAA